>JAFSKJ010000092.1 GCA_017449025.1 Prevotella sp.
CCGATTCTGGCATCTTTGCTGATGCCCTCAAAAATTTCTTGAACACGTACAAAGGTACGAAAAATCCGGCAAATGAACAATACATTATATGTTAATTTTGGGGTGGAAAGGGGTTAAAAGATGTGTATAAAGAGTAGTCCCTTGTAGGGGAGGGGTTGGGGGTGGGGTCAGTATCTTCTTCGCTGTCAGGATGTTACAGACACCACCCCTGCCTCTCCCCTTGATGGGAGGGGAGTGGCTGCGCTCCGTTTTTTGCCGTCTTAATCATGGTTTTGACTTTTTAAAGTGGGCTCAGTTACTCTTATTTAAGGATAGTCGTTGCCCATTCTGGAATGTTGTCAGTATATTGCTTGAATAGTTGCCCGTCGGTCAAACGGAACAGTAGACGGGCTTCAGTGTCATCAATGGAATTGTCGTAAACGTAAACGCGGGTCGGCCAAGGCGGCTTTTGTACCAAAATACAAAATGCATCACCTACCATCACGACAGCAAAACAATTGTTTTGCTGTCGTTCTCTTATTCTCTACAGAGCAAATAAATATTCATTTTTATTTGGTTTATTGATTGCTTATTTGTACCTTTGTCAACGGAATAACTAAAAAACGGGAAGATATGAAGAAGATACTGTTTATTATCGGATCGTTGAGGGCGAAGTCCTTCAACCGTCAAGTGGCTAATGTGGCCAAGGAGATTATCGGCAACCGCGCAGAGGTGTTGGAACTGGATTACAGCGACCTTCCGTTGCTGAATCAGGACATCGAACAGCCAGAGCCTGCCACTGTGGCACGAATCCGCAAGGCTATCAGTGAGGCGGATGCGCTGTGGATATTCACGCCGGAGTATAACATGAGTTATCCCGGGCATCTGAAGAACCTGCTCGACTGGATGTCAAGGCCCGTCATTCCGATGGATTATGGTACGCCCACCTGCATCAACGGCAAGCGGGTGGCTATCAGCGGAGCGGGAGGAAAAGCCGCCACTGCTAACTGTCGCGCCAAACTCACGGAACTGCTCTCTTTCATGAAAGCCGACGTGTTGCCAGAGCAAGTGGGTATCGCCGTTCCTGCTGAGGCTTGGGGCACGGATGTTCTCGTACTCACTGATGAGCAGAAGGCAGAGTTGAAGGCACTGGCAGATAACCTGATAGGTTAGTTTATTTCACGGCCTGCTTGACCTTCGGTCGAGCCTGCTTACGCTCGGCAGAGTCGATGCGAGCATCACTCTGCTCTCACTTAATCGCAGTCTTGATATCCTCCAGCAGATCCTCACCAGCTTCGAGGCCGATGCTGAGGCGGATGGTGGTGTCGGGGACGGACATCTCGGCGCATTGCTCGGGGGTGAAGAGGCCGAAGATGGTCGAGGCGGGATGGATTGCCAGCGATTTGCGGTCGAAGAGGTTTGTGGCGCGACGGATAATCTGCAGTTTGTCGATGAATGCCCAAACGGCTTCCTTCGAGGCGAGGTCGATGGTAAAAACGGCGCCAGGTAGGGAGCCGAATTGACGCTCAGACAACTCATGGAAGGGATTATCCTCCAAACCTGTATAGTTCACACGCTTAATCTCAGGCAGCGCCTGACACTGCTTGGCGAGCCACAGCGTGGTCGAAGCCTGGCGCTGGAAACGGATGTCGAGCGTGTCGAGGCCCAATGTCTCCATATATGCCACCTGCGGCGTCATCAGCGCACCAAGGTTCGTCACCAGTTCGGTCTTTACACGGGCCGTAAATGCCAGTTTTTTTCCTACTCGTTTGGTGCGAGCCTGTAAGGCTGGCGAGGGATGCTGCGTCCAGTCGAACTTACCATAGTCAATGAGCAGACCGCCAAGGCCTGTACCTCCGCCAGAGATATACTTCGTGCTTGACACCACCTCGATATCCACACCGAAATCGATGGCATGGAACGCCGGGAACGGCACGATGGTCGTATCGGCAATCAGGGGCACCCCCTTCTTATGTGCAATCTCCGACAGCGCCTTGATGTCGGCCACGAACAACTGCGGATTGGTGATGATTTCGAAGAACAGCGCGGTGGTCTTGTCGTCAATCAGCGCCTCCACCTCCTCGGGCTTCGTGAAGTCGGCAAAACGCGGCTCCACACCGAAACTGCCCAGCGTGTCGCGAATCAGCGAGACGCTGTTGCCAAACAGGTGCTTCGACGCTACGATGTTCAGTCCTGCGCCGCTCACCGCCGTCAGGGCATAGGCAATCGCCGCCATGCCCGTGTTCAGCGCCGTCACGCTGGTGGCTCCCGTTATCTGCCGCACGCGCTCCTCTAAATACGTTGTCGTGGGGTTGGCGATGCGGGCATACGACGGATCCATCGAGCGGCCACAGAAGGCGTCGTTCATCGCTTTGGCATTGGGGAACTCGAACGCCGCCGTCAGATACACCGGCATCGACAGCGCCCCGTATGCGTCCGCCTTCTGATACTTTGTGGTCAGTACTTTCGTTTCGTATTTCATATCGTCGGTTTAAAAATCACGCTGCAAAATTACTGCGAAATCCCGACACCGACAATCCCACACCGATGGCATTTTGCATACCATGAGTTAGGTATTCTTGTGTTTTATCGCAAAAACTACCTCAGCAGCATAGCTGCCCATTCGGGAATATCTTCTACTGCATGTTATCGGCCTTGAGATAAAATGATGCATGTTTTTCCACTTAATATCACTATCATGCTTAATCACTTAATATACAGCCTTTTAAGCCCAGTGATATTGACTTATTTAATATCACTCAATATCACCGCAAGTAAAACAAGTTGTTTTACTTTCTTAGAAGACATCTTTTCCATACTTTAACATCATCTTAACGAATGTAAAACAACTTGTTTTACTTTAAGAGAAACGTAGAAATCCTGTGTTTAAAGGCATTTCAAGCAATTACAGAAGGAGTGATATTGAGTGATATTGAGACATTCAATATCACTGTATATAGTGCGTTGGTATACAGAGACTTATCTTAAAAAGTGATATTAAAGTCATTTTTTATAAAAATTTCGACCTGTGCGGTTGAGCTGTAGTATGACCGCAAGGCGGTCACCTCTCAATGACCGGGCGGTGCAAAGCACCCCCGGAGAAGGTGAGGTGAGGACAACGACCCTGTAGGGGTCGCCCAATACTGCTGCTGGGGCACTCTTTTAGAGTGCTTTCTGCCGGCTTCCTGCTTCCGCAGGTCCTTCGGACACTGCGGTTATTGAGCGTAGACGCTTTCAGCGTCTTTCAACCGTACAGGTCGATATTTTTCCCGACGGATGCTTCGGCCTAATGGTCGTCGCCGCCCGGCTCGTCGGGATCAGGCGTCGGGTCTGGATCGGGCGTCGGGTGGGGAGTGGGAACAGGTGTCGGGTCCGGCTCGGGGTCTGGTGTCGGCGCGGGCGTATCGCCGCCGTCGGGTGTGGGCGTCGGCCTCGAAGCCGGCGGAGGGCGGGAAAGCCCACCCAAGCCCTCCCCAAGGGAGGGATGTTGTGCCTTGCGGCGCATCGGCTCCGTGTCGGGCAGGTAGAGCAGTCCGTTCAGTATGCCCTGCGCGGTGGACATGTACTTGTCCTCCAGTGCGTCCTCGCGCTTCAGGTCGTCGCTGGCGAAGTCCTTGCCCGAGAAGCGCTTGAAGGCCGTGTCCTCCTTCTGGCGGGCCTGATACACGGCATCGACGGCCTGAAGGAGCATCGTGTTGTCCGTCTCGAAGTCTCTCAAACGGTCGCAAATCTGCTGCGTCACACCGTCGTGGTTCTTTCAGTCGCTTCGCTTTATGAAAGCGGCGGGAAAGCCCACCCAAGCCCTCCCCAAGGGAGGGATGTTGAGAATCTTTGTGGTTAGACTTCGTGTTCATTTTTATTCCGGTTTCCTGTATAATTGCATAGATGTCGTTTGTTTGTTGCCGGCAGGGGTTGTCTCCTCTGATGTCCACACCATCGTGTTGCCGCTCTTGTCAAACGAGACAACACTTTCATGCTTCGTGTCCTCCCGATGCCTGAACATCTCCAGGAACTTTTTCCTTGTCTCCTCTTTCATTATCTCCAAGCTGTCTTTCATGCGTTCCAGCGCCGACTGCGCCTGAAGTTCCGTTACACAAGTCATTTCGAAGGTGTTGTCCTCATGAAACGCGAAAGTATTCTTATCCTCAATCAGCCATGTGCCAATGATTAAGTCGGCTATGGTCTGCTGCGAGACATTCTCCGAATTCTGCCTGATATACTTTTCTATATCCTCGTCTGTGATGTCCATCAGCAGTTTGTTCTCGCTGTTCAGCCTTTCCAGCTTTGTAATAGCATTCTGATAGGCTTCTTTCCGGATGAAATAACGCTTGATATAGAGCGTTGTCGATTTGTGTGCGAAAACTGACTTCATCACATATCGCCAGGATTCGGGGAACGGCTTGCCGTTCATACCGATAACGTTTATGGGCAACTCGTACAGGGCTTCCTCGTATGCATCCTTTCTGATCGGACGGCGGAACATGGGCGCATCCGCCATCACCTTCATCAGCGAGCGGCGCACGTAGTAGCACGACTGCACATTGTCGTAGAACTGGTTGTTCCCCAGGTTCATGCGGGCATCGATACCGCTGTTGAAGGCGTTCTCCTTCGTGTCGGCAGTCCACGGCTTCACCACCGTAGGATCGTCGTACAGATACTTGAACGCCATGTCCAGCGTGTCTATCGGCAGCGAGTCGATCAGTTCCTGATGGGTCGCGACGTACATTGCCACCTTGAACAGGCTGTCCTCCAGCTGTATCTCGTCCTTGAGTCCCTGCACAATCTCGTCGATGTCGCACACCGCCATGATGGCCGTCTCGCGTTGAGCTGCCCGCCGATGGGCGTCCTCCACCTTGTCGTTCACGAAGAAGGTCAGCCCCACACCGATTGCTGTGCCGAGCGTGGTCAGCAACAGCTCCTTCACCGTGCCGCCACCAGTCAGGGTACGCCCGAACTTGGGCATCTTGAATTTCACGTTCATAATGATTACTTCGGCTCTTGGCGGTCATCACCGTCGGATTACTTGTTCTTCTTAGCCTTCTTCATGTATTTGCGGTATGCCTCGACCAGCTGCTGACGGCGCTCGGGCGTGACGGTAATCAGCCGCGCATTTGCCCCCTCCTGCGGCTTCACGCCGTCCTTGTCGTAGTAGAAGTTGAACTCCCACTGGCCGTGCAGGTCGTCGGTGACCTTGCCGTCGTCACAGCAGTAGTATAGCGACTCCTGGTCTTGGTCCTTCATCCACCCCGCGAGAGGCTTCTCGATGTTCCATTCGTTCATGGAAAGCGCGATGTACTTCTTGCCGTCGATGGTCAGTTCCAGGAGCTTGTCGCCGAACGTCTCCCTATATTTCGACATCAGCTCGTCGTACAGCATGGCCGTCATCATGTCCGTGTACTCGATTCCCGGCTTCTTGTCCTTGGCCAGATGGTTGCGAAGTTCCGTCATGTAATACAACGACCTTTCACTCTCTTCTTTCATCATGCCGCATATCACGCCTATCACGTCGAACATGTATGTGTAGCCATCGCTCATGTCCACGCCCATCTTGTCGGCAAGCCTCATCATGTCTATGTAAAACAAGGCGCGGTCCAGGTTCTGCTTCTCGGGAGCCATCGACGTCACCGCCAACGTCCACCCCGTCTCACGAATCACCGAGTCGGGTATCGCCTTGTTGTAGTCCGTGGCAAGGTGAAAGAGACGCTCGTAGAATTTCTCAGCCTGCGACGGGTTGCCGAGCAGGAAGTGTCCCGCCCCATACTGGGTTTTCCAGTCCGCAGGGTTCTCGTCCGCCGCCTTCGTCAGGCGAATCATCTCTTCGTTCTTGCTTTCCGTCTCTTCCGTCTGGGCGTTCACGCCCGTTGCAGCGATGCAGACAAATGCTGCCATTACAAAAATCTTTCTCATAATAAATAATGTTTAAAGGGTTTATAATGTTTATAATCTCTCATACTCACGCAGCCTGTCGCGCATTTCCATGTTCTCGTCGAGAAACGACTTCAGGTGTGCATTGTTGTCGCTGATGCGCCACCGCTGAAAGACAATGACGGCCACCAACACCAGCAGCACCACCACGACGGCGACGCCCAAGGCAACTGCTATGACAAACGATGTTTCCATATTGCTCCGATTTTGGGTGCAAAAATAGGAAACGCCAGCAAGACCGATGTCTCACTGGCGGAAAAATATGTCTCAAATTTGGAAAAAGTGCTGTTTGCAGGCAAAAGAAGCGCCGCCAGAACTGCTTTCGGGGTCTCGGCGGCGAATTATCATCAATATGTAGTAGGCTATGCTACTCTGGCTTTTGTCAGTTCATTCTGCAAAAAGGAATAAACGTAGCCGGCGCTTTGGTAATAGAGACCGGTGTCATTATCCTGCAATCGGTCAAATGTCTCTGATGTATAAAGTACATCAATGGCTTCTTGTGGAGTATAATGAAAGTCATCCACGAGATAACCTGCCAACTCAACGCACAAATCGTCTTTCAGCAGTTGTATCTGTTCGGGTGTCAGTTTCGTCGTCATAGTTTCTTCAATAATTGCAATGCTCGTTCGGTGCCAAAGAAATACTGGAAGGTGATGCCCTTGGCATACTTGAGTTCCTCAACCAGTCGGGAAAGCGAGATAACGCCACCTTCATAGCGGCGCAACTGGAAGGTTACACCGTCATCGGCAATAGGGTCATAGACAATGTCGTAATCGTGTATGGGCTGCACGTTGTTTTTATTGCGATTAGCCAACACGAACAAATCCCATTCCTCACTGTAATCTGGGTAACGGAGTACCTTTAAATCGCCCGATGACATCACAGTCTCGTCGAAAAGGATTTCAGTGACCTCTGCTTTGCCCTCCTTTGTCTGACTGACTTTCTGGAAAGCCATATCCCATGCCTGCTGCTTGTCTGCCGACAGGTAGAACCCCCGGCCAAAATCCTTAAAGGGCTTTGAGTGCAACAGGTCGGGCACCTCAATCTTTGTGTTAGAACCGTGATAGAGTTTTATCATCTGAGTGCTCCTCCATTATTTACGCAGACCTGAGCCAATGCATCGACCGTATCGGGAAACGATTGCGTATGCAGAACGCCGTAGTGATTGTGCAGATGCTCCATGCCCTTGTAGCGTTTCAGGTAGGCGTACGCCTGTCGGGGACGTATGCCGAAATGGTTGGCAAACTCACTAATGAGTGCCACCACAAAGCCTAACATATTTTTTTCTTCACGTGCCATCGTTCTTGATATGTTTTAAACGCTGCAAGGACGGTGCAAGCCGAAGGCAATCAAGCTCGCTTGAATTGCTGAGGCGCCGCCCGTTCTCGCACGCTTTCGCGTGCAAAGTTACACAATTAATTTGAATTGAACCACGAAAGAATGAATAATTTGTGGTTATTAGTGAGGTTTTTTCTCAATTTTTGGAAAAACTATATCTTTCGGTACTCGGTGGGCGACATGCCGTAGGCGTTGCGGAATAGGCGGGCGAGGGTGGCGCGGCTGGGGATGCCGGAGAGTTCGCCGATGATGGCGATGGGGTCGTCGGTGGTCTTCAGCAGACGGGCGACGTGCTCCAGACGGTAGCGGGTGATGAAGTCGCCTGGGGTCTCGCCTTTCGAGCATTGGCGGATGGCCTGCTCCAAATACTTCGCGTTGGTGCCGAGCAACCGAGCCAGCGAGTCGCGGTTCAGTGTCTCGTCGGTGTAGGGCTGCTGCTCGTCCATGAGTGTGCAGAGACGGCGGAAGAGTTGCTGCTCGGCGGTCAGTTGTTCTTCGGGCGCGGCCTGTAACGATGCCATCTCCTGCTGCTCTTCCTGTCGGCGTTGCTCAATCTCTTCGTAGAGTTTGCGGTTCTTGGCCGTCAGCACCTTATTATATTTGTAGGAGCGCCAGAGCAACCAGGCGATGAGCAGACAGACGAGGATGGCGGCAACGAGAATGATGCGGTGGACGGTGAGCGAATGTTGCTTGTCGATGATTTCGGTTTCCTGACGCTTGATTTCCTGCTGCTGCTCCATGTCGGCCCGCCTCTCCTGCAAACGCACGGAGTCTGTCAACTGACGTATGCGATTCCCCAAGGCCAGGGCCTCGGCGGTGCGCCCGGCCTTTTGCAGCGCGTCGTATTCGAGCGACATGCGAGAATTGATATAGGCGCTGGAAAGTGGGCCGCCCGAAGCGCGGTAGATGGAGTCGGACTGGCGGAAGAGCCGGACGGCCTCGTCGTAACGGTCGGTCATGGCCAGATAGCGGCCTTCGACGAAAATGTCGGTATGCGACAATCCCTCGGTCTGGCGGTGCTTGAGGTATAGGGCCTCGGCCTTGTCGCGTTGGCCGTTGGCGGCATACACCATCGCCTGACTGATGGTCACGTTGTTGCGGCGGAACTGGAGCACTTTATCCGGCACCTCGGGGCTGCGCTCCAAGCGGGCCAGCGCCGTGTCACCCTTCGCAATCAAGTCCATTGCCTTTTCCGGCTTTCCATGCTCAAGGTAGAAGTCTGAGGTTTCCAGAATGTTATAGAACAGAGGATCAATCTCCCAGTAGCTCTTCGGATGCGTCATGCCTTTCATCAGAATATCGATGCTCTCCAAGTACAGACGCTCAGCCTCGTCGGGGTGTCCTGTATGTATCTCGCACTCGGCCTTGCGTGTCAGCGCACTGCTCCGCATCGTCAGTGCCACCTGACTAGTGTCCTTTTCCACGTCAGCCAATATCTCGTCAGCCATTTCGTTGGCTTTCCCGTACTCGCCGTTTTCCTCGTACCACTTGACCATCACCATAAGGGCCGAATAATAGGTCTTACTCTTGCGTTTCACGACGGTATCGGCCAAGGCCTGTTCGCCGTAGAACGCCGCCATCCGCTTCTGCCCGGTATTCCAATAGATGTTGGTCCTGAGGAGGTTGGCGTCAGCTGCTGAGAATACGCCCACCTGCTCCGCACTATCCACCAGCGCCAACGCCCGTTCGGAGTTCTTGAACATCAGTTCCTTCAGTTCGTCAGTCAACCTGTCCGCCTCCTCGCTGCGGTCAGGCTTCGTGCAGGCCGTTGTCAGAGCCAGCAAGGCAAGGAGCAACAATACAATAATGTTTCTGGGGGTTCTCTGTGGCATGGTGAATTCTCCTTATTCCGCGTTAAATAATCCTATCGTCTCACACACTTTCTGCATCGCGTCGGGGGGATTATTGTTTGTTTGTCAGTTCCTCTGTCAGAAAACTGTACACGTAGCCGGAGGACTGGAAATAGAGGCCGGTCTTGGGGTCGCTGAGTTTCTCGAAGAGGCGGGAGGTATAGACGGCATCGAAGGCATCGGCCATCGCGAGGCCGCGCTCGTCCATCAGACGGGCAATGAGGTCCTTCACTATCTCCTCCTTCATATTCTGGAATTCTGCCTGCGATACGTTCATTTCTGCTTGATGAGTTTGTCCACGGCCTGCTGCGAGCAGAAGGCGTACTGGAAGGTGATGCCTTTGATGTACTGGATGCGGCGCAGGAACTCGTCGAAGGTGATGTAGCCCTGCTTGAAGCGTGCTATCTGTGCGCCGACGCGGTCGTTGGCGATGGGGCCATAGACGATGTCGTAGTCGTGGAGCGTCAGGCCGTGGGACTCGGTGCGGTGGTCATAGACGAAGTGGGCCCACTCCTCGGTGTACTCCTCGAAACGCTTGCAGCGGAACTGCTGGAAGAGCGTCTCGTCGAACTCATAGACGTTGACAACGGGAGCGGTCTCCTCGAACTCGGCACGGTACTGCGCCATCTCCAGGGCCTGCTGACGGTCGGCGGAGAGATAGAAAGCGCGCCCGAAGTCCTTGTTGGGCTTGGACTTGGCGAGGTCGATGCGCCCGATGTCGATGGTGGAGCCGTGGTAGAGTTTCATAGCGTGCCTCCTTTTCTTTGGCAATAAGCCTGCAGGGTCTCGATGTTCTCGTCGAGCGAGAGGGTGTGCATGATGCCGTAGTGCTTGTCGCACAGGGCCAGCGCGCCGTACTGGCTGAGGTAGCGGTAAGCCTGCGCCTCCGAGACGTTGCTGCGCGTGGCAAAAGCGGCCACGAGCAGAACGAGGTATTCTATCTTATTGACTACAGATGCTGCCATAATTTTTACTTATCGCGTGCAAAGGTACGAAATCTTTTCGTAAATTGTTCCATTTCCCCCCACCTTTTATTATATATTAAGGCAAAGCGGGCGGGGATGCGCTGTTTCGTCATCCTCGCCCGCCTTATGAATTTAACGCTACTTTTGTCGTTCTAAGTCTGTCGGTCTATCCCGCTCATTGTTGTCCGTTTTCGTTCTACGTTATTATAGTGCCTTTATCTGTTCAGTTGTGAGCCCTGTCGCCTCGGCAATCTGCTCGATGGTCATCACGTTCATGGATTTCAGTTTGCGGGCGGTGTCCTGCTTTCCTTTGTCAATACCTATGTTGAATCTGATTTCCGCCTCGTCAACAAACGCCTGCTCCACGCGGATGGCGTCCCAGAACTTATCGTATGCGTACATCTCTGCCTCACTATAGGCCGACTCTTCTACGATTTCAACAGCTCGCTTTACATCGGGATTTTCCAAGAGTTCCTCGGGGACTTCTCTCGTATTCTCGTCAATCTCTGTCAGGAAGCGGAGCCATAGCACCTGCATCTTCTTCTCGCTAACTGTCTGAGGCTTGAATTTCGGAAGCTCGACGAACACGAGGTTGAGACCATCGATGACTTTCTCAGTGTGCTCCTCGTGTACCATCCGATAATAGTGATAGAAGTCGGGCATGTCCGGCTCGAAAATGTCATTGACGAGACTTAGACAATATACAGGTTGCAGCAAATAGTACTTATGGCTCTTGCCTAACTGACGGACGTATGCCTTGGAGGCGTTAAACAGAACGCGCTGCTTGAAAGCCGTCGTCCACTCCATCTGCATCTCAACGATAAACTGTCGCCCGTCGATAGCCTTGCAGCGCACGTCAACGATCGTATTCTTGAACAATGGCTTTTCGGGAGGCATTTCTGCTGGCAGATATTCAATTTCCGTTATCCTCTGCTCCTCGCTGAACGGCAGCAGGGCATTGAGCAGGCTGATTACCAAGTCGGGGTGCTCGCCGAATATCTTCTTGAAAGTCAGGTCGGCTTTTGGGTCTAAGTACTTTGCCATAATCGTTTTGCTTTTAAATTCTGGCGCAAAGTTACGAAATCTTTTCTGAAATTGTTCCATTTCCCACCACCTTTTATTATATATTAAGGCAAAAGCGGGCGAGGATGCACTGATTTGTCATCCTCGCCCGCCGGGTAGCGTCGTCGTTTTTTATAAATTTGCTTTCAGGAACCGCTCGATGTATATGTTTCTCTTGCTTTCATCAGATACTGTCCCGTCTTCGAGCGTTCGCAATGGATAATCTCTTGCGGGGTGCCTTGGAAGACGACTTCGCCGCCGGAGGTGCCGCCGTCGGGGCCGAGGTCGATAACCCAGTCGGCCTGGGCGATGAGTTCGAGGCGGTGCTCGACGATGACGACGGTATTCCCCTCGCTGACGAGGCGGCGCAGGAGCGTGAGCAGCAGTTCGATGTTCTTGGCGTGGAGGCCGGTGGAGGGTTCGTCGAGGATGTAGAGGCGACCGCGGCTGCCGAGGTGGGCACTAAGCTTGATGCGCTGTATCTCGCCACCGCTGAGCGTGCTGGTGGGCTGGCCGAGGGTGAGGTAGCCCAGGCCGACATCCATCATTAGCTTCAGTTTACGGCGGATAGCCTCCCCAAGCCCCTCCAAAAGAGGGGATGTCTGGTTAGTCTTGTGACGGTTCTTATGTAACTCAACATCCCTCCCTTGGGGAGGGCTTGGGTGGGCTTTAAAGAAGTCCATCGCCTGTTCGATGGTGAGGGTCATCACATCCTCAATATTTCTACCTCGATAGCGATACGAGAGGGCAGTGGGGTTGTAGCGGAGGCCGCCGCACTCCTCGCAGACCACCACGACGGGTTCGGCAAAGGCCATATCGTAGGTAATCTGGCCCGTACCCTTGCAGACGGGACAGGCTCCCTTCGAGTTGAACGAGAACCAACCGGCATCCACGCCGTTCGCCTCGGCGAAGAGGCGGCGGATGTCGTCCATCACGCCCGTATAGGTGGCGGGGGTGGAGCGGATGCTGGTGCCGATGGGACGCTGGTCGATGACAATGGCATCGGGATAGCGACGCGGCAGTTCATGCACGGCCAGCGACGACTTGCCGCTGCCCGCCACGTCCGTGAGCCTCCGCGCGACGCAGGCGCCCCCGCGAACCACCTATTTACAGGCGTTTCCCGTTTTTGCGTGACGGTGAAGGAAACTTTTTAAATCGGTCCCTATGTATATCCCTATGTAATCTCAAGCAGCCGCACGTTGACACCCTTTTGGCGACCTGCCACATAACACATGAGCGGCAGTGTGCCACGGTGAAGGCGGTCGATATAAAGCGGTTCATGGTTGATGAACATGTGACACTCAAAGCGGTCACCCTCCTGCAGCTTGGTGTTTTCGGCCTTGACCACACAGAACACACCGTCACCCTGATGTTCGATGACACAGATGCGGTCGGGTTCCCACGTCAGGTGCAGCCGTGAGTCAGGTTTCAGCATATCGATAGTGAAAGTATCGGAAAGAAACAGCTGACTCTGAACATCCATACGCTGCCCCTGGCTTTGGCAGAACGTCTCATAGTCTTTATTGCCTGCAAAACGGGCCAGCGTGTCGAGGGTGAAGGCACGAGGCACCGTTGTTTGGCCGGCATAGCCCCAGATGCGGCGCAGCGTCGATGTGCTCATCGTTACATGCTGCCACTCAAAGATTAAACTGCTCAGTCGTTCAAAGTCGCTGGGTGTCATCATTTTAAAGCCTGCTGAGGCTTCCACGGCCTGACAAAGCCGCCCTATCATCTCATTTCTCGTCATCGCTTTTCCGTTTGATGGCTATCATACGATTTACTATTCTCTCATTCCATTGCCGATAGTCGTCGAGCATCGCCTCCCTGACCTGGTCGCGTTCATACTGGTTGAACTCGCCAGGCAGACTATCTGTATAGCGATAGATGAACTGGCAAACGTCCACCATTCGCTGGTTCAGGTCAGGCCAGTGGTCATCCCATCTCGATAACGTGTCGATGTGTTCCGCCACCTGGCTTCGCTCCATCTCGCGGTGAAGTGCGTCCAAGGCTTGCTCCCTGCAGGTCTCCCCCCTGTTCATCGCATTGCTCATAGTCTGCAGTCGCCAGGTCTGCATGCCCACAATGGCCAGCAGGAAGGCCAGCAGTAGTCCGACACCCCATAGATAGCATCTCTCACGCCGTCTTTTGATACGCCCCATGTCGGCTATCACCTCCTCCATGCACTGATAACGGCTGCTGATGGGTCTTTGACAGCGTGCAATCACCTTTCTGTAGACTTTTCCTAACTGTAGGTCTTGCAAGACGAGGCCCAGCGAGTAGATGTCGTTGCGTACGTCAGGGCTGGACTGCTGAGCCTGTTCGGGCGACATGTAGTTCAGGGTACCGGCAGGTTGCTTCAACACGGCATGCTGGTCGGTATCGGCCATGCCGAAGTCTATCACCTTGATGCGGTTGCCATTGCGGGTGACCATGATGTTCTCTGGCTTCAAGTCCCGGTGTACGATGCCCTGCGAGTGGATATAGGCCAGTGCCTCACACAGCTCACTGGCCATGCGTTGCCGCTGTTCCAGCGGGATGCTCCCCATATTGGGCAGCAGGCTGGCCAGTGTCTCCCCGTCTATATATTCCATCACGATGGCAGGCCCAACCCCCTCCACATCTTCCATGCCAAGGGTCTGTACCACGCCTGGATGCTGCATCAGCATGAGCACTTCCAGTTCCTTGCGCAGGATAGTCACATAGACATTCTGCCCTGCCGCGTCTTCGCTCAGCGTCTTCAGCACATACCAGCGTCCGTAGCGCTTGGCTCGCAGCAACTGAATGTAGCCCTGCGCACTAAGCTCCTGTATGTCAGTGAACTGCCGCTCTATACCTTCAAAGCATCCCACCAGGAAGCAAGAGGTCTCGTTGTCGTTCTTCGTGATAAATGCCATGCAAGAAATAATGATTAGTCATCAAAAGCAGATGCAAAGTTACATCTTTTTTCAGAAACCACAGCCTTGCGCAAGCCATTTTCGCCCATTTCCATCAAAAAAGAATCAAAAAGAACCACACGCGTTTCATTTTTTTACCGTACCTTTGCATCCATGATGAAACATCTGCTGATACTATCTTTCCTCTTCCTGCACATTACGACAGGGTACTCCCAGCAGTCAGACCTGCAAAGGAACGACGTGCTGAAGGGTACCGTCACAGCTAATGGCAAGATCATTCCGGCTCTCTTCAGCGTCTGGAGGATGAGAGAGGGAGAACCCTATGGCTATGTTCGGATAGGCAGCGATACCTACGGACAGCCTGCCATCGACACAACCACCGTAGGCACTATTGTCATCCCAGAAGAGATTACAGGACCAGACGGCAGAAGCTATCATGTCAAGGCCATTGCCCGACAGGCGTTTGCCCATTGCCGTCATATTACCGAAGTCGTCATACACAACCGCCTCACCCATATTGGCGACCAGGCATTCTTAGGATGCGAGTCGCTGACGCACCTGTCGCTGCCAGCCAGCACCGAGGTCATCTATCCCTGTGCCTTCCGCGACTGTCCCAAGCTCAACGTCATCCAAGTCAACTGCCATCGTCTGCCCGATGTCTATAGCGACATCTTCGACCGTCACACTATGGAGCATGGTACCCTTTTCATTCCATACGGTACTTCAGCCCTCTACAGCGACAGTCAGGTTTGGGGCCTCTTCCGCCATCGCTTCGAGTTGGTGGAGTAACATTCACTTCACCAGGGAAAAGAATCAATAAGAACCATCACGGAGGCAGCATGTTTCATGATTATTGCCTATATTTGCACCATCTTTTATTTATTAATCATTATTAAAGACTATGCAAATGAAAAGACTTCAATCATTGATGTTGCTTCTGTTAGTGACCGCCACTGCGGTACAAGCGGAAAGCAAACGATGGGACTTCACACAGTGGAGTGCCACGACAATCGCTAATCTGAAGGCTGAGGCCGCGAAAAGCGAAGTAAAAGACCTGGGCGACGGAAAGACACAATTGGTGGATGACCATGGTGCTCTTTGGTCTGACCATGAGAAAGGGGTGGGAAAAGACTGCACGTCATACGGAAACTCAAAAGACGGCAAGTGTTTCTGGGCTACCAGCAATAACAATGAAGGCGGTGATGCGCTGAAAGCTAACGGTGAAATAATTCCTGAAATTGCCGGTCTGTATTTCAACAAAAGCTATACAGCCAACCGCTCTTTAGCCATTGCTGTTGATTATAACATTAGCGGCGATTACCATGGTGCCTCCTACTTGTGGTTTGGCGCAAAAGAAAAGGACATCTGTGTCATTCGAAGCGTCCGGCCCGGCGCAACCATCAAGATGGGCGTAGAGTCACACAAAATCACAGAAGCCCGTGGCGTTGAGCTGTATCTCGTCAAGGATGCCACCATACTGACACATGGTACACAGTTGAAGTCTCCCGATGGAACTGATGTTGCTGTTCCCACCACCTATCAGGACTTAGAGTGGCAGATGCCCAACGAAGACGCATTGACCGAGGCAGACAAAGAGATGGCCAACGGGGACGTGACGTATAACGTTTTGATTTACAATACCAACGGCTGCCACATATATTATATAGAGGTGTCCGACATCGTTGAGCAACCCGTAACCTTCAAAGCCAAGAACGAGCAGGATATCAACATCCAGTATCGCATCGTCAGCGAAGAGGACAAGACCTGCGAGGTATATGCAGAACCCTTTCGGCAGGGTGTCACGTTCAAAGCCGCTGTGGCCATGAAGACAACGGGGAACGTCATCATTCCTGCCGAGGCCAATGGCTATAAGGTCATTGGCATCAGCAGCTGGGCGTTTTACAGCTGCAAGAACATCACCAGTATGGAACTGCCTGAAACGGTGGGCTACATCGGTGAGTCGGCTTTCCGCATGGCTACCGGCTTACAGTATATCAACCTGCCTGTGGGCATGACCGAGATGGCTGACTATTGCTTCAGCGGAGCAACCCATCTGCAGGAAATCACTATTCCCGAAGGTGTCATCACCATTGGCTACCATGCCTTTGCCAACAACTACATGCTGCAGAGCGTCACCATTCCTTCGACGGTGAACGCCATTGCTGCAACGGCTTTCCAGCATCCCAGGATGTTGAAGAAATTGGTGGTGAACATCACCACACCCATAGAGCTTCCAAGTGGTAATTTCGAGTCTGACTACCGCGCAAAGACCGTACTCTATGTCCCCGCCGCCAGTGTCGAAGCCTATCGTACTTCGGAGGTTTGGCAGGGCTTCAAAGAGGTGGACGGATTCTATGAGAATGGCGACGTGTTCACAGCCACTAACGAGCAGGGCATTGACATCCAGTACATCGTGACTGACAATCAAGATATGACCTGCACCACCTATGCAGAGCCATACGAAGAAGGAAAAGAGTTCCGACCCGCCATTGACCAGAACACAGCGGGAGAACTCATCATTCCTGCAGAGGCCAACGGCTACCGCGTGACAGCCATCGGCGGCTGGTCGTTCCGCGAGTGCCAGCAGCTGACCAGCGTACAGCTGCCTGCCGGCATCACCAGCATCGGGTCATCGGCTTTCCGCATGGATAAAAGCCTGACATCCATCAACATTCCCGAAGGAGTTGTCAGCATCGGCGACAATGCATTCCGTGGCAACCGCATGGACATCATTGTGCTGCCCTCTACATTAGAGAGCATCGGCGACAACTGCTTTATCTACATATCCTCCACTGGCATTGAGCAGCAAGGCTCATGCCACTTCATAGCCAACATGGAACAGCCCTGTGCGCTGGGTTCTGATGCCATCCGCTACAAGGAATACTACGACCTGTATGTGCCGAAGGGCAGTCTGGAGGCATATCAGAACGATGACGTATGGCAGGGATTCCGCAGTATACAGGAAATCGGCGGCTCTAAGGTTGAAGACCAGCTCACTGTAGCCGACATGACAGTGAAAGCCGGTGAGGAGGCAGACATCGACATCTTCCTGACCACAGCCGTCCAAGACTACAAGGGCTACCAGATGAGCCTGTCGCTGCCAGAGGGCATCGCCGTGGCTACCAACGACAAGGGAACCTGCCGCATCGTGACTGGTCCGGACAATCAGGGCTTCACCATCACTGCCCGCCAGCAGGGCAACGGCAGCTACCAGATTCTGGCCTACTCGATGGACGGAGACAACGTGAAGGGTGGCGACAACTTCCTGCTGCGCATTCCCGTAACCACCGATAAGGCACTGGCTGCCGGCACCTACACTGCACGCATAGAAAACATCCTTTTCGCTGGTATTGAGGCATCGGCCAACCTGCAGAACGTAGCCTTCGACATGACCGTTGAGGCTGCTACACCGGAGGTGCGCATCATCTATGCTGACAATGTGGAAACGGAAGCGGGGCAGACCGTCGTCATGCCTATCATGCTGAACACTGAGAAGGCAGTGGACGGATTGGAGTGTACCGTGTCGCTGCCTAAGGGTGTCACCATGCTGACAGCCGACATGAATGGAGAATACGCCGAGGACTTCACTTTGAAGTGTACACAAAAGGGTAATGCCTACAAGCTGCTGGCGTTCTCAATGACTGGCGAGAGCCTGCCCGCCAAGGCCGGGGATGTCATCGACCTGAAGCTGCAAGTGGCTGCCAATACCCAGGGCGGTGTCTACGCCGCAGTGCTCAGCGACATCATGCTGGCATACGCCGACGAGAGTGACGAGTATCCCGAGGCTGCCAGCTCGACCATCACCGTCAAAGAGTCCACACCGGAATATACGCCGGGCGATGTCAACAACGACGGCAACATCAATGTACGCGACGTCATCATGGTGGTTGACTACATTCTGGGCAACGAACCTAACGGCTTTATTTTCGAGGCAGCCGACATGAACGGCAGCGGCGACATCAACGTGCGCGACATCATCATCATTATCGACATCATCCTGAACGAGCAGTGAATAGCATGAACTATCATCAAACAAACAAAATTACAGCAATATGAAAAAAATAATTCTTTCAGCAGTCCTTACCCTGCTGACAATGACAGTCGCAATGGCAGAAACCAACGACCGCCTATACATGAACGACTTCCAAGTGACACCCGGCAAGAACATGAAGGTGGACATTATCCTGGACAACCCCTCCAGCAAGTTCATCGCATTTGAGTTCTCTCTCATGCTGCCCGACGGCCTAAGGATAGCACTGAACAAAAAAGGAAAACCCGATGCGTCGCTCGACGAGGACCGTAACGAAGACCACACCATGACCACCAAGGACAATGGCAATGGACATTACAAATTCGTCTGCTACTCCATGGAGAACTCGGAGTTCAACGGTACTGAGGGAGCACTGATCCACCTTACCTTGGAGGCAGACGCCGCGATGACCGACGGCGTCTACACTGGGAAGATAGAAGGTATCATGCTGTCAACGCAGGACGTGGACATCTACCCTGCCGACGAGACATTCACCATCTTAGCTGGCAATGCAACAGGCATCAGCACCATCAGTAGCCAGGCGGACGGCTCGGCAGCGGTCTATGACATGCAGGGCCGTCGGCTGACAGAGGCACCGAAGGGCCTCTACATCGTCAACGGGCGCAAATATGTGATTAAGTGAGCGAAATGAGTGAGCGAAATGAGAGCTTCGGCTCTCATTTTTCATTTGAAACATTTGGCAGGTTCAAATATTGTTTGTACCTTTGCAACGTTAAGAAGAATTTCATAGCATGAGCAAGTTCATCAATCCGTTTACCGATGTGGGGTTCAAGCGCATCTTCGGGCAGCATCACAGGGGGACAGTCCCCCTGTGTTACATTACATGGGGACAGACCCCGTGTGAGCAATTGACGGAGCAGCGAGAGCCATCATATCACACGGGGACAGACCCCGTGTGAGCAGAAATATCATATCCAGCTGCCGACCGAAGAAGAGATCAAGGCGTTTATAGCCCAAAGTATCCGCTCAGCGGAATAAAAAACGTACGATTTTTGCACCAAACTCTTGCACATGTCAAACGGTTCGTGGGGACAGGCACTTGACCCAATTATGGGTCAAGTGCCTGTCCCCATGACCCTCCGAAAAGTTGTCGTTTCCTTATCTCATAGTAGCACCGCTCGCGGCAGAGAGACACGTTCCTGTCCTCCAAGTAGCACCGCTCTCGGCGGAGAGGCATCGTCCTGTCCTCCAAGTAGCACCGCTCGCGGCAGAGAGGCTTGTTCCTGTCCTCCAAGCAGCACCGCTCGCGGCGGAAAGGCTTGTTCCTGTCCTCCAAGCAGCACCGCTCGCGGCGGAGAGACTTGTTCCCGTCCTCCAAGTAGCACCGCTCACGGCGGAGAGACTTGTTCCCGTCCTCCAAGTAGCACCGCTCACGGCAGAGAGGCACGTTCCCGTCCTCCAAGTAGCACCGCTCGCGGCAGAGAGGCTTGTTCTTAATCGCAAAGAAGGGCGAAAAAGCAGAAAGGCCTGCGCCCCCGACAAGGAATGACGCAGACCTTTCCAATGAGTAGTCTTACTTAATCACGACTTTCTTGCCACCAACGATGAACAGACCCTTCGTGGGCTGCATCACGCGGCGACCCTGCAGGTCGTAGACAGCAGCGTCCTTGGTGTCGGCATCCGTCTTGACGGTGCTGATGCCTGTGGTCTCGCCCTCATGGACGATGCTCAGTGCACGGGCATGGGCGGCCGACGTCGGAATGAGTTCAATCCAGCACTTGCCAGCGGCCAGCGTGCCGGCATCCTTCACCCATACGAAGTTGCTGCCGTTGGTCAGCACGTAGTGGTCGGCGGCCTGCATGTCCTCGTCGGTGAACGTCTTGTCCACAAGCGTACCCTTGAAGTGCTCGCTGTCGTAGTCCACGTTGTCGGCATCCTCGCTGCTCACGACGATGCTCACCTCAACCTCCGTGTCGTTGTCGTTATAGATGAAGTAAGGCATCTCGGCGGCTATCACGCTCAGTTCGGCGGTCAGTTCCACCTCCGTGTTGGTCACGTTCTTCACCGTGTAGAGCTTCACGCCTGCCAAGGCGGTCTCTATCTGACGCTTGTCGGCATCGATGCGGGCCATGTAGCTCTTGGCAGGGATGGTCAGCGTGACGCGCTTCAGGGCAACGTCGGCCTTGGCAGCGTCCACAGCTTCGTTCAGCGTCTGTGCGGCGGTCTCAATCTCCGACTGCGTAGCGTCGGCATTGTCCTTAACGGCCTTGGCGGCGTTGATGGCAGTCTGCAGCGCGGCGGCAGCATCGGGGTTGCTCTCGCTGATGCTGTTGTAGTAGGCCTCGGCCTCGGTGATGGCGTCGTTCAGTTCGGTCTTGTTCGTGGCGATGGTCACGTTCAGCGTCTGTGCGGCGAAGGCATTATGGTTGTCGTCGCCCTCCACCTTGTAGGTCACGGTGTACGCTCCGGCATCGGTGCCCTGGGGCAGAGCGTCGCTGAAGGTCTCGCCGTCCAGCGAGTAGAGCACGGTGCCGAACGATGCCACACCGGCGGTGACGAGCGTCTGCGCCTCGCCCGAATAGACGAGACCGCTGACGGCTGCGGGAGCCGTGGTCATGGTGATGTCGGCCTTCGCGATGGTGAACGTCTTCGAGGCCGTTCCGCTGTAGTTGGAACCTTCCACGGCAGTGATGGTCACGGTGGCCGTTCCGGCGTTCGTGTTGTTCGAGTAGGCCACGGTGTAGTCGGTGTTCAGAACGAGTGTTGTCTCTCCGTCCTTTACCTCAATGGTCGGCTCAATGGCCTCGCTCGTGTAGGTCTGGTCGGCGATGGCCTGAATCCATGCGTCCTGCAGGTTCTTGGCGTAAGTCACCACTACCCATACGTTGGCCTCAGGCATGGTGAATGACCATGTTCCGTCGGTCTCGTTCTTCGTTACAGTGATGTCGCTCACCAGTCCGGGGTTTTCGCCGCCACCCGTGAGGATTTCGGAAGCAGCCTCCCATGAGGTATAGGCGCGAACGGTCACGTCCTTAGCCGAGTACCCCTCGTTGGGTGTCACGCTCACGGTCACCACGTCGTCCTTCTTAGCCTGAGTAGCGGCATTGCCGCCCACGGTGAAGGCCACCGTGCCGTGTGCATCGCTGCCGTCGGCCAGCGTCAGATTGTACAGAGTGGCGGGGTCTGTCACGGTCACGGTGCATGTAGCGGAGAAGTCGTCCGAGGTGTCGTCGGGGGTGCCATTGGTGGCTGTAGCGGTGATGGTAGCGGTGCCTGCGGCCACGGCGGTCACTACGCCGTCAGTCACGGTGGCCACGCTGGCGTCGCTCGTCGTCCAAGTCACGGTCTGGTCCGTAGCGTTGTCGGGGGCTACGGTGGCGGTCAGCGTCAGCGCGTCGCCGCCCACGGTCATCGAGGCCTCGGCCTGCGAGAGGGATACGCTGGCGACGGCGACGGTTGGTGGCTCAATGGTGAACACAAACTTGGTCAAGTCGCCCATGCCCATACCAAAAATATCTCCGCTGAACGATACGCTGGAGGCATTGCCGGTCCAGGTTTTGCCAGACCAGCCTGTGCCTGATGCGCTACAATACGGTGCAGTCACTTCAATCTTGGTGAAGTTGCCGAGGGTGGTGGTAAATGTTCCGCCGTTCAGGAAATTCTTATCATTGAAGTCTATAGAGCCGGCAGTTATAGTGACACCGTCCTTGGTGAAAGAATTTCCACTGCCGGTTATATCATCGTAGTTCCACGTTACGGTGATGGTGGCGGCCCATGCGCCCGTGGCTGCCACGAGCAGCAGGGCGAGAATTGATAAAACTTTTTGTCTCATAGACATTTTAAATTTAAATTGTTATACTTAATGTGAATTATAAAATGTTTGTTTCTTAGTGTCTGTCGCCGTCCCCGCCGCTGTCGTCCGACGGGGACAAAAAAACAAGCCGACTTCTCTTGCCGGAATGCAAGAAAAGCCGTATATTGACGCGGGCGACCCGCGCGTAAAATAATAGGTGATACTGTCTCTCTTATATAGGCGAGTACCTGAGAGAGAGATTTCTAAGACAAAACCAAGAGTAACTACTCAGCACCCCCTGCCATGAGTAGTTTTCTTACTGTTGTACGACAGCAAGTATGGCGTTGAATTTGGAGTTTCCGTTCTTCATGGCCGTTTCCGCTATGGAGTGTAGCTTGGCAAAGTCGTCGGCACCGTCGTC
>JAFSKJ010000093.1 GCA_017449025.1 Prevotella sp.
AATGATGTTGACATAAACGATGCATTCAGGTCGGACATCATTCCCATTTTGAGCAAACCACTCATTGAACAGTACTGGGATTGGGAACTGAGCGAAAAGAACGTCCCACTTACTGTCAGTGTCCTTGATTCCCTCGATATGGACGATACCACCCGTGAAATCCTCAAGACGCAAACTTTCATGAAAGATATTGATGGCAAAAGCCACGTAGCCTCGCCTCGTGTATTGGATTTGGCACATCAGGAGGTTCATCATCCCCTTCTCCTTCAAGCCATCGACAATGCCAATCAACGTATCAAGGATTTCTTGGAAGAGAGTCAGAAGAAACAGATGGCGATAGCACCAAAGGACGGTACACCCGCCTCATTGCGTGTGCCGGATGAGGAGCTGAAGGGTATCACAGACGGTCAACAGCTCTTCGAGAACATCGTTAAGCCATTCAAGGGGTATGTCATCTATGTGGATGTATGGGGAACTTGGTGCGGTCCCTGCCGTGCCCAAATGGAAAATGTGCCCAACCTGAAGAAGGCATTGGAAGGTAAGCCTGTGGTATATCTTTATTTCTGCAACAACAGTCCCGAGGACTCGTGGCGCACCTTTATCATCCAAAAGCATCTCGATACCGACAATGCCGTCCACTACAACCTGCCTCGTGAACAGGAGAGTGCCATCGAGCGTTATTTGGAGGTAAGCGGCTTTCCCACCTACCGTCTTGTAGATACCAAGGGCCAGCTTATGCCAGGCGCAGCCCCATGGCCCTCCAATATCAGCAGCGTTGTTGCAGCCATAGAGCAACTGCTAACGCACTGACTGACCATGTAACACACGAGATGTATTATTGTTTTCATACCATAATAGAACAATGAACAAGAAAACTATCATCCCCACACGTTCTTGGACGAGCCAAGCGTCTCCTAACGTCGCCGAGCTCCCGCTCGCCTGTTCGCGAAAGGCTACGGGTCGGCGAGCTTGCTCGGGAATCGGGCGGCGGGGAGGTTTTCTTAGAAGCAGCGAATAAGCAACAGGAAGTTTAACGTTTTCGTTAAGCCAAATGACCATAGTAAAGCTTGCTTTGACTATGGCATGGCGAGAAAACGAAGACGATGTCAACCACGTAAACAAGAAAGGACGGTGAACGGCACAGAGAGAAAGACGGACAAAGACCTCGGCTCCCGCAGTCGGAGCCACGGACACATCAGAGATTAGAAACAAACGGAAGTATTCACATCAAAAAAAACAACTCTCACAGGACCGTACCGTCGTATGCGGGGACTACGGAAAATCAATGAATCGGGAATGGCGCTGACCGCAGTCGGAAACGCGATGCAGAGGCGAGGACGGCATTGACGGCCGTGAAGGAGACGGCAGAGGCGGCGCTGCACATGACCTTCCTACCGGCGAAGAAGCAGGCGGTGGCGACGTGTAATCATCCGCACAATTACAATCAAAACATGCCCTCTGAGCATTCACGCTCAAGGGGCTTTTTGCGTCTCTTCGTTTCAGAAAAGGAAAAAAGTGAAAAAACACCGCAAGATGTGTAACACATTTCTGGGATTTTTTCGTAACTTTGCGCGCAGAAACAATAAACAAGGTAATTATGAAGAAGGTTTTCGCAACAATGGCAGCCATGCTGCTGACTGTCGTGGGGCTGAGCGCCTGCTCGGCAAAAGCAAAACAAGTGAATAACGAAACAGAAGAAACGACAAAGGCAAGATAGACAAGTGGCTCGGCGAGACTGGATTCTAAAAAAAGAAGACTATCATGGAACAGGAAAAGCAGCAAGGGCAGAACAATGCATGCACTGGTTCTGCCAAGTCGCCAACAACGAAGGCCGAAGGCCAACAGAGGACGACACCAGAGTTTATCACCGAACTGCAGCCGAACGAGATCTTTGTATTCGGCAGCAACCTACAGGGAATGCACGGCGGCGGAGCGGCATATATTGCCTATCGCAAGTTTGGAGCCATCATGGGGCAGGGCGTGGGACTGCAAGGCCAGAGCTACGGCATCCCGACAATGCAGGGCGGCGTAGAGACCATACGTCCGTACGTAGACGAGTTCATACTGTTTGCCAAGGAGCACCCCACCCTCACTTTCCTTGTGACCCGCATCGGCTGCGGCATCGCCGGATTCACTGATGAGGAGATTGCCCCACTGTTCGAACAGGCTCATGATGTAGAGAATATTGTACTCCCGCCAAACTGGTGATGATAATGAATGCAAGCAACATGAAAAGAACAACTTTTCTTGCAATATGCACCATGTGCTGCATAGCTGTTTCGGCACAAGAAAATCTGCAGCGCAGCGCAAAAGCCTCGGAAATGAGGAAGACGTTCAAGACGGTGAAGGAACTTCCGATAACAAGTGTGAAGAACCAGTACCGAAGCGGAACCTGCTGGGACTACGCCACGCTGGGATTCTTTGAGAGCGAGATACTGCGCAAGACAGGCAAGAGCTACGACCTCTGCGAGATGTTCGTGGTAAGCAAGGACTATATGGACTGTGCCACACACTATGTGCGCATGCACGGCTACAGCCAGATTTCAGAGGGAGGCTCGTGCGACGATGTGCTTGATGTGATACGCCGCCACGGCATCTGCCCGGAGGAGGCCATGCCCGCACCAGGCTCTCTGACGGGCGACTCTTTAGCCAACTTCAAGGTGTTCTTCCCGGAACTGGAGCGAACGGTGAGTGGGATAGTAAGAAAAGACGTCAAGCAGCCCCTACCCCACTGGCAAGACTCGGTGATGGCAGTCATCGAGAAATATGTAGGCCGCTGTCCTGAGTCGTTTGTCTATGAAGGAAAGGCATACACGCCGAAGTCGTTTGCCGAGAGTCTTGGCCTTGACCTCGACGACTACGTGAGCCTGACGAGCTTCACCCACCATCCGTTCAACAAGTGGTTCGTAATAGAAGCTCCTTACAAATGGCGGCTGAAGCCCAGCTATAACATCCCCGTAGAGCAGCTCATGGACGTGCTTGACAAGGCTCTTGATGCAGGCTATACAGTGGCCTGGGGCGGCGACGTGACGGGCGATTTCACCCGCACAGGACTTGCCATGCTGCCCGACAGCGTGACTCCCACGCAAGCAATGCGCCAAGAGCAATGGGACGACTGGCGGTTCACCTACGACCATGTGATGCTGATCTACGGCAAGGCAACCGACGAGCAGGGCAGGCCCTACTACATGGTGAAGAACTCATGGGGCAAAAGCGGGCAATACAATGGCATCTGGTATATGTCGCGCGACTACATCTTGCTGAACACCACCTACCTGTTCCTGAACCGACAGGCACTCCCGACAGACCTGCGCAAGGCAACAGACTGACCAAGATGAAACATACCGATAGACAGAGGTCAGCGTTGTTCTCTGAAAACGGGGTCTCGCGACAGCTGCTCTGTAGGGTAAAAGTGAACTGCCGAGTCGTTCATATTGGGGTGGGTTTGCTTCAGCATCCGTATAATCTCGCTACCGGCCCAGATTACGGGACCGTAGAATACTCTCAAGGCAGAAATGCAGGGACAGATGCAACTACTCCCCTCTCCAATCGGAGAGGAGGTGAGGCTACCTTCCTTGAGCGGACGCAGAAGGTGGTCAACGCACATCTTGCCGACGAGGATTTCAATGCCGATGTGTTTGCCCGTGAGATGGCCGTAAGCCGTGCCCAACTGTTACAGACAACCAACGACACGCAGGCTGTCATTGCCATGAAAGTGGGTTACAGCGATGCCTCCAATTTCCACCGCGCCTTTATCCACCAGTTTGGCATGACCCCTTCTGAATATGTAAAACAACAGAAAAACCAGATAGTGACACCTGATTCCCAATAAGTGTTTTGGGGTAGCTGTCTTCAGGCTTATGGGTTTTGGCACTCTATGTCTCCCGCGGCTCCACATGCACGGCAACATGGGTCTCATCGCCGTAGCGGTTTCTCAGTAGCTCCTCCACCTCCGACGCCTTGTCGTGCGCCTCGCGAAGAGTGATGTCGCCGTCCATCAGCATGTGTAGCTCTATGGCATAGTGGTTGCCTATGCGCCGTGTACGCAGGTCGTGAGGCTCTGTCACTCCGGGCAGCGCAGCTACCATTCGCAATATCTCATCCTCGATGTCGTCGGGCAGCGACCGCTCCATGAGGTCGTCGATGCCGCTGCGCAACAGTCCGAAAGCAACCTTCACTATGAACACTCCCACCACCACAGAGGCCACGGGGTCGAGCACCGTCCAACGCTGGCCTAAGAAGATGGCGCCGCCGATGCCTACAGCCGTGCCCACCGACGAGAGGGCATCGCTGCGGTGATGCCACGCATTGGCCTCCACGGCCTGCGACTGCAGTTGGCGTGCCTTCACCATGGAGTAGCGGTAGACACCCTCCTTCAGCACTATCGACAGAAGTGCCGCCCACAGTGCCAGCGTGCCCGGTGCCTCAAGCTGCTCTCCGTCGAGCCACGCCACAATCCTTGATAGTCCGCCGTAGACTATTCCCACAGCCACGCAGGCCAGCGCAAAGCCTATCAGCGTTGTGGCCAGCGTCTCGTACTTGCCGTGGCCGTAGTCGTGCGACTTGTCCTGCGGACTGCCACTTATGCGCACGAAGAGCAGCACTACGATGTCGGTCACAAAGTCGGACAGCGAGTGTACGGCATCGGCCACCATGGCGGCGCTGTGGCCGACGATGCCAGCCACAAACTTCACAAGCAGCAGCAGCACGTTAACGGCTCCTCCTACTAACGTCACCTTGTAGATTTCCTTGGTTCTCTGCATAAAGTCTCGTATATAATCTGTCAGTGTTACGAAAAACAAGTCACTCTCCGATGGTGAACCTGGCCACAAGCGGCAGGTGGTCGCTATATCCTGGATTGTAGCGCGGGCCGATATACGTGCGCCGGGGCCTGTAGCCTCCATACCGCTCTTCGGTTTCCAGCAGGAAGCGTGGCGCATGTATGTAGACGGTGTCGGCATTGGCGGCAATGGCAGGACTGGCAAGGATATGGTCTAAGTGGTTCCAGTCGCCCTGATAGCGGTAGGTGCCCTTCACGCCTCTAAGGCCTGTGGCCTGTGCCGAGATGTTGGTCAAGCCGTGGCTCTGCAGCAGAAGCATGGCCGGAGAGTCGGGAAAGTCGTTGAAGTCGCCGGCAACAATAATCCTTGCCTGCCCGTTGAGGGCATACACGGAGTCGATGCTCGCAGCAAGGCGCTCAGCCACACAGAGACGGAAGCGGCGGCTGTGGTGCTCGCCACCGAAGCGGCTGGGGGCGTGGACAACAAAGATGTGCAGGGTGTCGCCCGACATGATGCGGCCGCTGGCGTAGAGAATGTCGCGAGTAGGTCGCATGTCTCCGTGACAGGGTGTGACACGTATAGGGTGGCTCACTATGGGTGCGAAGGCGAAGGGGTTGTAGAGTAGTGCCACATCAATGCCGCGGAGGTCGGGAGAGTCTGTGGTCATCCACTTGTAGCCTGCATTGCGGAGCAGCGAGCGCCGGCAGAGGTCTCTCGTCACGCTGTCGCTCTCAATCTCGCAGAGAGCAATGATGTCCGGTATGCCGGCATTGGTACACGACAGTAGCTCCTGTGCAATGTTGTTCAGTTTGCGCCAGTAGCGCTTCTCCGTCCAGTGGCGCTCAGCGTCGGGCAGGAACTCGTGGTCCTGCTTGAGGCTGTCGTGGCGGGCATCGAACAGGTTCTCGCAGTTCAGCTCTACCATGGTCAGCGACTGCGCGTGAGCGGGGCTAAAGGATAAATGAAAAACGAGGAACAACAACATGGACAGGAGCACGCTCCTGCGCTTGATTTTCCAGCCCGTTGCAGCCACGACTATGCTGGTGACAGGCGAGAGCAGGTTGAAGAAACAGTAGGGAAGATAGGTGAGCGTGGCCACGCCGAGGACTGTGCTCTGGGTAAGGCCACAGGTGTTCCAAGGCACCAGCACGGAGGTGACAGTGGCGCTGTCCTCACAGCTTCGGCTCAGCAGCCTCGACTCGCAGCCCCGCTTCTGGTAGGTGTCGCGAAACATCTGGGTGGAAAGCATTATGGAGAGGTACTGGTCGGCCAGGGCGATGTTGCAGAACAATGCCGTGCCGACGGTGGAGGCCACGAGCGAGGCCGTGCCGCGGACAAAGCGTAGCACTATGCGCATGAGGTCGTGCAGCTGCCCCGTGGCGGTGAGGGCACCGCCGAAGGTCTGGGCACAGATGATGAGCCAAATGGTGGGCATCATACCCGCCATGCCACTGGTATGCACCAGATGGTTGAGCATGGGCACGCCGGTCTCAATGCTGATGGAGCCATAGCACACCTGCATCATGCCCTTGTAGGCAGAGAGCAGTCCCCCACCCTCCTCGCCGGAAATCTGGTGTATCAGTGTCGGCTGCACCAGCAGTCCCATGCCGGCGGCCAGCATTATGGCCATGAACAGCACCACCATCGACGGCCATCGGCGGGCTATCATGACACCCGTCAGCACGGGCACCACAAGCAGCCACGGCGAGATGACGAAAGTGCGCTGCAGGCCTTCCATGAACTCCACTACGTTGCCGTGCCCGGAGACGTTCATCGCAAGTCCCGCCACCAGGAAGACAGACAGCGAGACGCAGAAGGTGGGGACGGTGGTATAGAGCATGTAGCGGATATGCGTGAAGAGCGGCGTGCCCGACACGCTGGAGGCCAGCACGGTGGTGTCGGAGAGCGGCGACAGCTTGTCGCCGAAATATGCTCCGGTGATGATGCTGCCCGCTATCCAGCCGTCGTCGAAGCCGTGGGCCTTGCCTATGCCCATCAGTGCCACACCGATGGTGGCCACTGTGGTCCACGACGAGCCGATCATCAGGCTCACCAAGGCGCAGAGCAGGCTGCTGCTGACCAGAAAAACCTCTGGACGGATGATCTGCATGCCGTAGTAGATCATCGTGGGCACTATGCCCGACACCATCCACGTTCCGCCGATGGCACCTATAAGCAGCAGGATGACGATGGCCGGCGTGCAACTGGCAACCTTGTTGGTTATCTCCTGTTCCAGTCCGTCCCAGGTTAGCCGCTTGGTGAAGTGACCTACAAGCACGCTGACCGCCGAGGCCACCAGCAGCGACACCTGCGAGGCACCATCAAGCGTTGCGTTGCCAAAGACGGCAACGCAACACGTGATGAGCGCAATGAGCACCAGAAACGGAAGAAAAGAAAGCGCAGCCAATTCTAATCTCATAGACTCAGCACACCTTCTCCAACCGCTTCATGATAGAGAACATGAAGATGGCCGAGATGAGGCATAGCGCAATGAAGACGCTCCAAACAGCCCAGAGGGGGATGCTGCCCCAGAGGTAGCCTCCAACGCCTACGAGCTTGTTGCCTACGGCTGTAGCCACAAACCATCCGCCCATCATCAGGCCTTTATACTTAGGAGGAGCCACCTTCGAGACGAATGAGATGCCCATGGGCGAGAGCAGCAGTTCGGCGAACGTTAATATAAGATAGGTGTAGATGAGCAGCTGCGGCGTAACGTCGGCTACATGGACAGCCACCGGCTCACCGTCGGCACCCATCGTGGTCTGCGGCATAGGCAGCCCGAAGGAGGCAACGGCCATGAGGCAGTAGGCCAGACCAGCCACCACCATGCCGTAGGCAATCTTGCGTGGAGCCGAGGGTTCCTTGCCCTTGGCGGCCAGCGAACCGAAGATGGCCAATGAGACTGGCGTGAGGGCGACCACGTAGAAGGGGTTGAACTGCTGGAAGATGGGAGCCGAGACGGCGACAATCTCACCAGAGGTGCTGTCGTACTGCAGGAAGAGGAACGCTAAGGCTATGCCGATGACAACAGCCGAGATGGCCTTGCCCTTGCCGGTCTTGCTCTGGAACAGCGAGAACAGGGCATAGACAATGAAGATGATGGCCACAAGGTTCCACACGTTGAAGGCCATGCCCTCGATGCCAGTAGATGTCTTGGCCGTGAACTCGTCGGCGAAGTAAGTCAGCGACAGGCCGTTCTGGTGGAAGGCCATCCAGAAGAAGATGACCACGGCGAAGACCAGGCAGAGCGCCACTATGCGGGCCTTGGTTTCCTCCTTCGACAGCTCCTCTACTTCAGCCTGAACACCCTCTTTCTTCTTGCCGCCCTCCACATGGCGGAAGGTGGGGCGGAAGATGTAGTAGATGGCTATTGAGAGGATGAGCGAGGCACAGGCAACGGCAAAGGCAAAGTGATAAGAGTCGTTCACCGACGTGCCGAGGTTCTGCTGTGCCCACTCCATAATCTTCACGGCAGCCGTGGGAGCAAAGAGCGCGCCGATGTTGATGGCCATGTAGAAGATGGAAAAGCCCGAGTCGCGCTGTCCTGCATACTTCGGGTCGTTGTACAGGTCGCCCACCATCACCTGGAGGTTTCCCTTGAAGAGTCCCGTTCCCAAGCCTATGAGCACCAAGGCAGCCAGCATCACTACCAGTGCCAGCGTGTCGCCGCCGAGGGGTACTGAGAGCAACAGGTAGCCACCAAACATGATGAGGATGCCGATGGTCACCATTCGGCCGAAGCCGAAGCGGTCTGCCAGCCATCCGCCCACGATGGGGAGGAAGTAGACCAGCATGAGGAAGTCACTGTAGATCTCGCCCGCCCAGCCGGCGTCGAGTCCGTAGTTAGCACGCAAGAAGAGTGCGAAGACGGCGAGCATGGTGTAGTAGCCGAAGCGCTCGCCAGTGTTGGCCAGTGCCAACGCAAACAGTCCTTTAGGTTGATTCTCGAACATAAAACGAATAGGTTTCTAATTATTTGTTATTTGGGTTATTACTCACTGTCTGTGCCAACGTCGGCTTTCACATAGTCAACGAAGGCAAAGTCATACTGGTGGCGTTCGTCGGCCGCATGGTCTTCACGCCACACCTCGTGCCACTGGCTGTAGTCGGGAAAGAAGGCGTCGGCATCGGCGGGAATGTCGTCAACCTCTGTCAGGCAGAGCCGCGAAGCTTTGTCGAGGAGCTGGCTGTAGACTCTGGCACCGCCAATGATGTATATGTCCTCGTCGGGGGCACAACTGCTGATGAATGCCTGCCACGAGGCAAAGCACTCGCAGCCCTCTATGGCTTTAAGGCTTCTTGTCAGCACGCAGTTGCGCCGGTTGGGCAGCGCCCCCTTGGGCAGGCTCTCGAAAGTGCGCCGCCCCATGAGTATGGTGTGGCCGGAGGTGAGCTGCTTGAAGCGCTTCAGGTCGTCGGGCAGCCAGTAGAGCAGCTTGTTGTCACGGCCGATGGCACGGTTCTTGGCCACTGCGGCTATTATACTGATACTTCTGCTTTGATGTGTGGCCATGGGTCGTAGTTTTCAAGTTTGAAGTCGTCGTAGGTGAAGTCGAAGATTGACTTCACGTCAGGGTTGAGAACCATCGTGGGCAGCGGCCTTGGAGTACGCGTGAGCTGAAGGCGCGCCTGGTCGAGGTGGTTCAGATAGAGGTGGGTGTCGCCGGTGGTGTGGATGAAGTCGCCGGCCTTGAGTCCGCTCACCTGAGCCATCATCTTGAGCAGCAGGGCGTAGCTGGCAATGTTGAATGGCACACCGAGGAAGGTGTCGGCCGAGCGCTGGTAGAGCTGAAGCGAAAGGCGACCGTCGGCAACGTAGAACTGGAAGATGGTGTGGCACGGCGGCAGGGCCATGGAGTTGACTTCGGCCACATTCCATGCCGAAACAATCATGCGCCTGGAGTCAGGGTTGTTCTTAAGCTGGTCCACCACCTGCTGTATCTGGTCAATGGTGCCGCCGTTGTAGTCGGGCCATGAGCGCCACTGATGACCATAGACGGGTCCCAGCTCTCCGTCGGCATCGGCCCACTCGTTCCATATTCTCACGCCCCGCTCCTGCAGCCACCGCACGTTGGTGTCGCCTCGCAGGAACCACAGCAGCTCGTAGATTATCGACTTCAGGTGCAGCTTCTTGGTGGTGAGCAGCGGAAAGCCGTCGTCGAGGTTGTATCTCGACTGGGTTCCGAAGATGCTCAGCGTGCCCGTACCTGTCCGGTCGCCCTTCTTGGTGCCTTCGCTTAATATTCTTTCAAGTATGTCTAAGTATTGCTTCATGTCCTATGTGTATCGTGTAATGGGTTTAAGAATGGGGGAATAAGTGTCAGGCATGTGGGTGGTCTTTATTCTCCATTCTTTTGGATATAGGTTGTTTGCGCGCGTACCAATATTTTTTACAGGCCCGAGGGGATGGCCTTGGAAGGCAACGGTAACAATGCCACGCGGCGCATCTGGACGTAGCACAATGGCCTCGCCGCGGAGATAGGACAGGGCCTGGGTATACGAAATATCCTCCGTCGCCACACTTTCAGCCTGGGCCGTGGATGCTTGCACGTCAACCACTTTCAAGCCTCCGCCTTTCTCCTTCATGCCAACGCCTTTCTCTATAGTGTCTCCACCATCTTTCCTCATCGCCGCCATGAACAGCCCCTCGCCTTTGGTCATTCCCGGTATGAAGCGGTAGACTGGGCCTTGAAGGGTGTCAAGCAGCGACCCCTTGATCTGCCATTCCTGCTGTGTGGGCACCTGCAGCAGCTCCGCCCCAAGACTGGCGGTTATCCAACCCACGTTCTCTTCGTTCTCCCTGGTGTTGTAGGTGCAGGTGCTGTAGACCATCAGCCCGCCACGTTTCAGGCAGGGCCAGATGTCGGCAACAATGACGCGCTGCAGCTTTCTGCATCGCTCCACATTGTCGGTGCTCCACTCGTCTGCTGCCTTCGGGTCTTTGCGGAACATGCCCTCGCCAGAGCAGGGCACGTCGGCTATTACCACGTCGAAAAGCTCCCCCATGGCTTGGAATTCCTTAGGAAACATGCTGGTGACCGTACAGTTGTCAGCCCCCCACTTTGCAATGTTCTCGCCAAGCACTTTGGCGCGCTGGCGCATGGGTTCGTTGGAAATGAGCTTACTGCCGGCAGGCAGAGCGGTAAGGGCGGCCGTTGACTTGCCGCCAGGAGCGGCACACAGGTCGAGCACGCTGAGCGGAGCAGAATCCTGGGGTATGAGTGAGCGCAGCACGTGGGTTATAAACATGGACGATGCCTCCTGAACATAGTAGCAGCCCGAGTGCAGCAGTGGGTCGAAGGTGAACTGGGGTCGCTGCACCAGATAGTAGCCCTCGTTGCACCACGGCACCCTACTCCCTTCAGCCACAACCATTCCCACGGTCTTCTTGGGGTTAAGGCGAATGCTCACGGGCGGCACCTCGTTGAGCGCCGCCGTCAGCTTGGCAAACATCTGTTCGCCCATCATCTGCCGGGTATATCTGTTGAATGCTTCAGGCAGTTGCATGCTTTCAGGCCTTGTCGTTAGTGTTCATGTCACGTGCGTGTCTCCATGACCATTGTCAATATGGGGGCAAAGTTACATCTTTTTCAAGTAATATGCAAGCAATCTGTGGTGTTTTTTTATGCCTGCAAAGCGTTTCTAAATGTTGCTTGATGCAAAAAAAGCTATATTTTTGTGTTTTCATGCGCTGTTTCGGATTTTTTTCAATAATTTTGCAGGCTGTTAAAGAGAAAAATATGAGAACAAGGATAATAGTTAGTCTTTTCGCTACTATCATAACCATTGCCGCCCACGCACAGGGAGGCACGAAATCACCTTATAGCCAGTTTGGCCTCGGACTGCTTAGCGACCAGTCGCAGAGCATGAACCGCGGCATGGGCGGCGTGGGCGTGGGCATGCGCGTGGGAAACCAAGTGAACATGCTCAATCCTGCCTCCTACTCCGGTGTCGACTCTCTGAGCATGCTCTTCGACGCGGGCATGTCGCTGCAAGTCACCAATTTCAAGGAGGGAGCAGTAAGGCAGAATGCCAAGATGGCCAACTTCGAATATCTGGCAGCCTCATTCCGCGTGTTCAAGAATGTGGGCATGGCCTTCGGCGTGGTGCCGTTGACCAGCGTGGGCTACTCATATTCCACATCAACATTTCTTGACGATACCAACGGCTCCATCAGCGAGACATTCTCAGGCTCTGGCGGTCTGAACCAGGCTTTTCTCGGAGTGGGCATGAGGCTGTTCTCGCCCCTGTCGGTGGGAGTCAACATATCATACTTATGGGGCGACATTGACCGCACAGTGCTATCAAGCAGCACTACATACGTCAACGCTCTTCAAAAGCAGTACTCCGCCAGCGTCAGCAACTACAAACTCGATGCAGGCATACAGTGGGAGCAGCGCATAGGCAAGCTACACCGCGTGACGCTCGGCGCAACCTACAGCTTGCCCCACAAGCTGGATTCCGACCCGAAGATGATGCTCATCAGCACCAACACAGTGTCGAGCAATACCGACACCACAACGTTCAAGATACGCAACGGCCTGAAGCTCCCGCTGATGCTTGCCGGAGGCTTGTCGTACACCTATGCCGACAAACTGATTGTTGCTGCCGACGGCTCCTTCCAGCGATGGGGCACAGTGTCGGAACCCTATTACGACACCACATTGAGCAAGTACGTGCTGAAGGGAGGACTGAACAAGAACCGCTACAAGGGTGGGCTCGGCGTGGAGTTTACGCCTAACCGCGTAAGCCGCAAGCTCTACAACAGGGTGTCGTACAGGTTGGGGGCCTCGTATTCTACACCTTATTATTATATAAACGGCAAGGAAGGACCTTCGGAGCTTAATGCCACCATTGGCCTGGGCATACCCATCATGAACCTCTACAACAACCGCTCAATGCTCAACATCAGCGGACAGTGGGTGCACCACTCAGCCACAGGCTTGATAAAGGAAAACACTTTCCGCATAAATATCGGCCTGACCTTTAACGAGCGCTGGTTCGCCAAGTGGCGAGTGGAGTAGCAAGAGGCTTACATTGAATAGTCACACAATGCTTAATAGAAGAACAAGACAGACCCTGCCCCTGCTGCCTGTGCTGCTTATAATAGCGACATCCATATTATTGTCGTGCGAGGAAGCTGTAGAGCATACGGCACCTGCCGTGCTGGAGCGCGACTCGCTGCCCATGATGCGCTCTTACGGGGTGAACACCCTTATCAGCGACTCCGGAGTGATACGCTACAGGATTGTGGCCGAGCGGTGGGATGTGAACATTGCGCGCAACCCCTCGCTATGGGAGTTTATGAAGGGCGTGTTCTTCGAGCAGTTCGACGAGAAGTTCCATGTTGAGGGCTACATACAGGCCGACACAGCATGGTACTATGACAAGCTGAAGCTATGGAAGCTACGAGGCAGAGTGCGCATACGCAACATGCAGGGACTGGTATACACCAGCGAGGAACTGTACTGGGACGGTATGCGCCATGAGTTCTACTCAAATGTTTTCTCACGTGTGGTCACACCAGAGCGCACCATGGAAGGCACATATTTCCGCAGCGATGAGCACATGACCCACTACACCGTGAACAACTCTAAAGGCTCGTTTGTGCCTGATACCGGCAAGGAGGAAGAGACACAGCAACCGGCTACCGCAGGCACGCCTGCCGACACCGTTCAGGTGCCCGCGCTACCACAGCGTCCGGCAGCAACCAAACGGGCAAAGACAGAGAGGAGTATGCCGCTATGACAGGAGAAATAATAGGCCTTGTGGTGGCAATGGTGCTGTCGGCATTCTTCTCAGGAATGGAGATTGCCTTCGTGTCGAGCAACAGGCTCCTGGCAGAGATGGATCGCGAGAAGAACGGACTGGCCCAGAAAGCCATCAACGTGTTCTACCAGCATCCCAACAACTTCGTTTCCACAATGCTCGTTGGCAACAACATAGCACTGGTAATCTACGGCATTCTCTTCGCCAAGATCTTCGATGCCACACTGTTCCAGTCACTCTCCGACGGTGCCCGCGTCACTGCCGACACTCTGCTGTCGACACTGGTGGTGCTCTTCACCGGCGAATTTCTGCCAAAGACCATTTTCAAGAGCAGCCCTAACGCCATGCTCACCTTCTTCGCACTGCCTGCCTTTGTGTTCTACATAATGCTATACCCTATTTCGCGGTTCGCTACCATGCTGTCAAAAGGACTGCTGAGATTGGTCGGCATCAAGATGGAGAAGGAGGCCGACGACAAGGAGTTCACCAAGGTAGACCTTGACTATCTGGTGCAGTCGAGCATTGACAATGCAAAGAGCGACGACGAGATTGAGGAGGAGGTGAAAATATTCCAGAACGCACTCGACTTCTCAGAAACACGTGTCCGCGACTGCATGGTGCCACGTACAGAAATCGACGCCGTGGAGGACACCGCATCCATAGAGCAGCTGAGACAGCTCTTCACGGAAAGCGGACATTCTAAGATAATAGTCTATCACAACGACATTGACAACATCGTGGGCTACATACACTCACTTGAGCTGTTCAGAAACCCGCAGAACTGGCTCACAGCCATCCGCACACTGCCCTTCGTGCCGGAGACCATGGCCGCATCGAAGCTCATGCGCACATTCATGCAGCAGCAGAAGTCGATAGCCGTGGTAGTAGACGAGTTTGGAGGCACCAGCGGACTTATTGCCCTCGAAGACATTGTGGAGGAAATATTCGGCGAGATAGAAGACGAGCACGACTCCGTGAACTACGTGGCCAAGAAACTCGACGACGGCGAGTACATGCTGTCGGCAAGAATGGAGATAGAGAAAATCAACGAGATGTTCGCGCTCGACCTGCCCGAAAGCGATGAGTACATGACCCTGGGCGGACTCATACTGCATGAGTACCAGTCGTTTCCCAAACTCAACGAAATCATCAAAATAGGGCGCTATGAGGTGAAAATAGTGAAAAATACTGCCACAAAAATAGAACTTGTAAGACTAAAAGTGATTGAATGAGGCTTTTTTTGCCGAAAAATTTCGCCATGTCATACATTTTTTGTAATTTTGCGGCGTTTTATGCAAAAGAGGAAGAATAGAAGACAATAACAAATAAAAAATTAGAGACAACAAATGGCAGCAATTGGAAAAATCAGAAGCTGGGGACCCGCACTTGTAGGCATCATCGCACTGGGTCTCTTCGGCTTCATTGCCGGCGATATGTTCCGCTCATGCGAGACACACGCCAACGAGAGTCGCCAGATTATCGGCGAAGTATTAGGTGAGAATGTCAAGGTGCAGGATTTCCAGGCATTACTTGACGAGTATCAGCAGGTTATCAAGCTCACACAGGGCCGCGACAACCTCACTGAGGAAGAGATGAACCAGGTGAAGGACATGGTATGGAACAGCTACATAGCCAACAAGGTTATGGAAGCACAGACCAAGAAGCTGGGACTCGAGGTAACAGATGACGAAATGAAGAGCATTCTCCGCGAGGGCAACGACCCCATGCTCAAGAACACACCGTTCACCAACCAGCAGACAGGACGTTTCGACCCCACACAGCTCACCAAGTTCCTCAACGACTATAAGGCTGCACAGAAAAGCAATCCGCAGATGGCTGAGCAGTACAAGCCACTCTACGACTACTGGCGCTTCATTGAAAAGCAGATCTACGAGCAGACCCTTTCACGCAAATACCAGGCCCTGCTCTCCAACTGCTTGATTTCAAACCCCATCAGCGCCAAGGCTGCAATCGTTGAAGAGGCCCAGGAGAGCGACATCAAGCTCGCCATCTTGCCATATACCAACGTGGCCGACAAAGACGTGCCCGTTACCGACGAGGATCTGAAGGCAAAGTACAACGAGGAGAAAGAAATGTACAAGCAGGACATTGAGACACGCGACATCAAGTTCGTGGATTTCCAGGTGGTAGCATCAAAGAGCGACCGCGACGCCCTCATGAAGACCATGAAGGACGCTGCAGCCAAGCTCGCCTCAGGTGCCAACCCCGCCGAGGTGGTACGCAAGGCACAGTCAAGCGTTCCATACATTGCAATGCCCATCACCGAGCGCGCACTGCCTCTCGACATCTCGCGCAAGCTTGACTCACTAAGCGTGGGACAGACCTCCGACCCTTTCGAGACAACATCAGACAACACACTTAACGTCGTGAAGCTCATATCGAAGACCATGCTCCCCGACTCCATCCAGTACCGCGTCATTCAGGTTGGCGCCGCCACCTCCGAAGAGGCGCAGCAGCGTGCCGACAGCATCTACAACGCCATAAAGGGCGGTGCTGACTTTGCCGAGGTGGCCAAGGTATACGGACAGACAGGTGAGCAGATTTGGATGAACTCCTCACAGTATGAGAACGGCCAAGGCCTTGACGAGGAGTCTACTAACTATCTCTACGCCCTCAACACAATGGCCGCAGGCGAAACCCGCAACATCAATTTCGCACAAGGCAACATAGTGGTGCAGGTCACAGACCGCCGCTCAATGGTTGAGAAGTACGACATTGCCGTCATCAAACACACCATAGACTTCTCAAAGGAGACCTACTCTGAGGCTTACAACAAGTTCTCACAGTTCGTGAGCGAGAGCCAGACCTTAGACGAGCTGGAGAAAAACGCAAGCAAGTTCGGCTACAAAGTGCAGGACCGCCCCGACCTCTCCAACAGCGAGCACACCGTGGCTGGCGTACGCGCCACCCGCGAGGCCATGAAGTGGGTGTTCGACGCAAAGCCCGGACAGGTAAGCCCGCTTTATGAGTGCGGCAACAGCGACCACCTGCTCGTAGTAGGATTGGAGAAAATACACAACGTAGGCTATCGCGACGTTGACGCCCTCAGAGAACGCCTCACACAGGAGGTAATCCGCGACAAGAAGTTCGAAGTGCTCAAGCAGAAGCTCGCAGGCGTCAACAGCATTGCCGAGGCAGAGAAAAAGGGAGCACAGGTGGTGGACGTGAACCAGATCACCTTCAAGTCGCCCGTCTACGTACAGCAGACTGGTTCCAGCGAACCCGCCCTGAGCGGAGCCGTGGCAGCTGCCGAGAGCGGCAAGTTCTTCCCGCGCGTGGTAAAGGGTAACGGCGGTGCATACATGTTCCAGGTGGTGAAACGCCAGATGCCAGAGAACGCCGTGAAGAGCAACGCCGAGCCTATGGAGAGCCAGCTCAGCAAGAAAGCCCTGCAGGCAGCCAGCCGCTACACACAGGAGCTGATGATGAAGGCCAAGGTTCAGGACAAGCGCTACCTCTTCTTCTAAACGTCACCAATGTAGGGGCTTACTTTATGAATGTCCGATTCCATGTGGTTTTGCGGACATACATAAAGTAAGTCCCTACATTTTTTCCCTATAAAGATCCAAAGGAAGCCGATGCCATAGGCATCAGATAGGGGTAGCCAGCCATACAGCCGTGCCGTAGGTACGGCGAAATGGCTGGGAAGACGGTAGCGGTAACAGGCGTGCCGTAGGTACGCGACAATCCGCGCCCTTTGTCGCCTACCTAAAGGCAGGCTTCACTATTACACCTTCATACCAGCCATTTCGCCATACCTACGGCATGGCTGTATGGCTGGCTACTCCTATAATGCCCCTTAAGGGGCATTAGGCTGTGTAAGAAAATCTTAATATTTTAACAAATAAACATACAAACTAAAAAAAATCGCAAAATAGGTTGACACGCTGACACAACGCCGATGTACAGGGCGTTTGCAACCTTTTTCAAGGGTGACACGGGTGACACAAGGCTGACACATCCTGTCAGCCTGGATATTTCTATAAATTCTTTCACTGGTGTCCACTTAAATACGTTAACAATTCACTGTAATGCCTATTTCTATTAGGTATTCGAGAGATTCGAGTTACGTGTACATTTATTTTAGCCATGAAACTATGTACTGACACAATGATACCAGCAAAAAAGACCGCAACGCGGTCTTCGCTCAATAACCGAGGGTACGAGCATAGCGAGCACCCCCGGTTGACAGTAGATCGTGGAGCAAGCACTCTGAAAAAGAGTGCCCCATCACCACAAAAGGGCGACCCCTTCAGGGTCGATGCCGGTGCAGGCTGACATCCGGGGGTGCTTACGCACGCTCCGGCATCCTATTGAGCGTCGACGCTTCCAGCGTCTTGGTGGTAAGATTGCGGATAATCATTTCATTTTTCTGTATGCTCTACAAGCAAGAAGCGTGATAAAAGCTTTGAATTCTCTCGAGAATTCAAAGCTAAAGTGGCCCTTGCTCATGCTCATGTGCCACTATTCCGTTCAATTCTCTCGAGAATTTGATTTTTCGCGTGCTCTGCTTAACGGGAAAAGCCCTCTCGCCGACCAGCCAATGTGTCAGCCCGGATGTTTCTATAAACTGAGTCCACTTTAAAAAGTCAACAAATGGAAGCAACAACTAAAAAACTACGCGCAGCCGCTCCCCTCCCATCAAGGGGAGGGGCAGGGGTGGGGTCTGTAACATCCTGACAGCGAAGAAGATACCCCCCCAACCCCTCCCCTACAAGGGAGGGGAGTGGCTGCGCTCCGTTTTTTGCCGTCTTAATCATGGTTTTGACTTTTTAAAGTGGACTCATAAACTAAAGTTTCCCACCCTCAGAAAAACCCAATAAAATAGCGGTTTCTCGAAAATTTGCGACTATCGTCGTCGCTGTAAATCACATTCAGTCCTTTATATCAGTTTCCTCTTCAAACGGCAATGCTCCCAAGTATCGGTCGAAGTCGCTTTGAAACAGGCGGTCTTGCACGATGCGGTACCGCTCGAACTCTGTCTCTGCGTGAAGCACCGCCTCCTCGTGGCTCACGCTGCCGGCATTGTCAAGCAGGGGACGCTCATCACTACTCAGATAGGCGTCGATACGCTTGGCCCAGTCCTCCATCGTCATCGGGATATGCCGCTTGGCGCGACTCTCGGCGAACTCCAGCACAGCCGTCACGATGCGTCCCATGTCCTCCAGTTCCATCTCCTTCAGATAGTTCTTCGCAATCACGACATCAGTCTTGACAATCTTCCCGTCAGGCGCGTTCTCCCACGTGGTCAGCCCCATGTGCTCCTTGTCGGCATCAGCCCTATCCATTATCAGTTCTGCCGCCGTGCGACCATGTACGGCATAGTGCATCTTGTTCTGGATGCGCTTAAAGAACAACCGAGTAGTCGGAGCGTCTTTGTTGTAGTCCATGCTCGTAGCATAGATGTCCGTCAGCTTCTGGTAGAACCGCCGCTCAGAAAGACGAATCTCCCGAATCTCGGCCAACAGGTGCTCGAAGTAGTCTTCGCCTAAGAATGTCCCATTCTCCATCCGCTTCCTATCGAGCACATAGCCCCGTATGGCATATTGTCGCAGCACGCTCGTAGCCCACTGCCGAAACTGGGTGGCACGGAGGCTGTTGACACGGTAGCCCACGGCGATGATGGCATCGAGGCTGTAGAACTGAGTAAGATAATTCTTCCCATCGGAAGCAGTTGCCGAGATTTTCTCGGTAACTGACTCCTTAACCAGCTCTCCAGATGAAAAGATGTTCTTCAGATGCAATCCAACATTGTCCGTCGAGCAGTCGAACAACGTCGCCATTGCCTTCTGCGTTGCCCAGATGTTCTCATCCTTGTAGTACACCTCCACGCCCTGTTCCTTCCCTTCCGCCTGAAAGATGAGGAACTCCGCCGTGCTGTTTCTTATCTCATGTTTTTTAGCCATAGTTCTGTTTTTTACTTGGTAAAGGTAGCAAGAATTATTGAGAAATCCAAACTATTTACGCCGAAAAAAACTCCCACCGAAGCGGGAGTATAGGTTTTACCCTTCGGCCTAATGGGCCTTATTGTGATAAGATGTAGGAAATCTTATTGGGTGCAAATTTAGAGAATTATTTTGTTATATCAAAATTATTTCGTACCTTTACCGCAAAATTTAACATAATATTACTCCGTGTGGTGATAAGTTCCTAAAAGCTTGCATACCTCAATAAAAGTAGCTAACTTTGCAGAAAGAAGTATGAGTTATGCTGCTTAGTCAATTTGAATATCGGTTTCCTACAGAGGAGAGTTGTATAGATTATTTCAA
>JAFSKJ010000094.1 GCA_017449025.1 Prevotella sp.
AAGAATCCTGCCGCCCTTTCAGGGCTTTTGTATACGCTACCGTTTGCAGGGGTTCTTGCGTCCCTTCGGTAGCAAGCCAGCGGAGCTGGAGCGGCACCCCTGCCTGCGGTCTGTTGCCCCTTTGGGGCTTTGGTGGTACGAAAGCGGATAATCATTTTATTTTTTTATAAAGTATCCATTTCTTTTATGCATTCGGACGCTGCGGTTACCGAGCGTAGACGCTTTCAGCGTCTTTCAACCGCACAGCACGAAAATTTCCGTCAAATAGCCTTTACCACAGCTTGTATGGAAAGGCACGCAGGTGAGAGTTGTAATAGCGGCGGTCGCCAGTGACCTCACAGCCAATGAAGTGCGGCTTCTCAAACGGCTCGTCGGGAGCAGACAGCTCAACCTCGGCCATAACGAGTCCTTCGTTGTCGCCGTAGAACTCGTCTACCTCGAATACGTGGTCACCGCTGTTGACAAGATAGCGCGTCTTGTCAATAATGCCTGGTTCGCATAGCTTGAAAAGCTGGTATGCCTCGTCAAGCGTTATTTCCTTCTCAAACTCATAGCGGCTGAGCCCCCCGTCGAGCGACGGTCCTTTTATGGTAAGGTATCCGCAGCCGCCACGAGTGCGCACCCTTACGGTGCGACCGTGGCCGCTGCAGATGTAGCCCTGTTTGATTCTGTCGGAAGCATAGGCCAGCTTTTTATAGTCATCACCGACCACGAGGAACTTCCGTTCAATCTCCGTCCCGCTCATATAGCCAATAAGGTTGTTCAGTTATCTGCCATCAGGAAACAACCCAGCTTGACCATACGGTGTAGGCAATGCCGAGTAAAACCAGCAGTCCAATGATCCACATCACGATATTGGCGCCTTCCTTCTCTTGTTTCTTTGCATAAGCCTTCTGCTTTGCGTTCAATTTGGATTCTTTCTTTGCCATAATACTTTTTTTATTATTAAAGGTTTCTAAAAAACTTAACAATCTCGCTCAACAGCCTTCCTCGCTGGCGAACTCCATGAGGTACGCCTTGATGAACTCATCAATCTTTCCGTTCATCACACCGTCTACATCCGACGTCTGGTAGTTGGTGCGGTGGTCTTTCACCCTGCGGTCGTCGAAAACATAGCTGCGTATCTGGCTTCCCCACTCTATTTTCTTCTTGCCGGCCTCAATCTTTGCCTGAGCCTCAAGTTGCTTCTTCAAGGCTCGGTCGTAGAGCTGGCTCTTGAGCAGTGTCATTGCGCGCTCCTTGTTCTTCGGCTGGTCTCGTGTCTCAGTGTTCTCAATAAGTATCTCTTCCTCTTCGCCCGTGTCGGGGTCTGTATACCAGTATCTTAGTCTTACTCCCGACTCCACCTTGTTCACGTTCTGTCCGCCGGCACCGCTGGAGCGGAAAGTGTCCCACGACAACTTGGCTGGGTCGACATAAACCTCTATGGTGTCGTCGACGAGGGGACTTACAAAAACAGATGCAAACGACGTCATTCTCTTGCCCTGGGCGTTGAACGGGGAAACGCGCACCAGACGGTGCACACCATTTTCGCTCTTAAGGTGTCCGTACGCATATTCGCCACCCTCTATCTGCATGGTGACGCTCTTTATGCCGGCCTCATCGCCGTCGAGGAGTGAGCTGATGGTCACTTTATGGCCATGAGCCTCCGCCCATCGCATATACATCCGCATGAGCATCTGCGCCCAGTCCTGTGCCTCTGTGCCTCCTGCACCGCTGTTTATCTTGAGCACAGCATCCATGGGATCCTCCTTCTGGCGAAGCATATTCATCAGTTCCAACTGTTCTATGGCATCAATGGCTTTGCGATAGTCGTCGTCAACCTCCTGCTCGCTTACCATCTCTTCCTTGTAGAAGTCGAAGGCAAGCTGTAGCTCGTCGGCCAGAGTGCGCACAAGGTTATAGCCGTCAAGCCACCGCTTTATGGCCTTTACCTTCTTCATCTGCTCCTCGGCACGCTTACGGTCGTCCCAGAAGTCGGGAGCCTGTGTGCGCAGGTCTTCCTCCTCGAACTCAATCTTCTTCTCGTCTATTTTCAGGTAGTGCCTGAGCTTGTCGGTCCTGTCGAGAACGTTTTTCAATTGGTCTTGCGTAATCATGGGTGCAAAAGTACAACATTAATTTGGTACCACAAAACTTTCAACGAAAATTCTGTGTTTCAACGTTGTTCTTTCCCTACTTTCAAGGCTTACTACAAAGATATGATACGCTGGTAAAGATAGCTAATAATCTCCATCCAACCTACGATGAGTGTGGTGATAGCGGAATCCTGGGTTCATGCGTGGCAACCCGTGGCAACTCAAACCTCATTGAGCAGTTGGTGGCTCGTGACCAGCAGCTCAGCGACACTTACCACAAGATTGCGGACGGCAAGGCTGCGAGTGAGCGAGAGCAGAGCAATGCTCGCATTGACTCTGCCGAGCGTGAGCAGGCTCGCCCGAAGGGCAAGTGGAGCAAGATGATGCAGGACAAATACATCGGCTACACGCAATGGTATATGCCCAAGGACAATATACCTTCTCGGAATACAATCCTCAGAACCTTGCCCGTTCAAAGGTTCTGAAACCGCTGCCGCAGCGCAGCCGCCTCGCCCTGAGTGGCTTTTGGCAGGTCCGCCAGTTGCCCCGTCGCGATGAGGTATTCGATAACCTCCGCTGGCTCGACGCCACTTTTGAGGGCATTACTCCAGGCAAGCATACACTGAAGGCCATCATGATTGACCCGGAGATCGTCATCGAACAAATCGTAGTTAATCCCGACAACAACCACTACAGTTATTTCGGAAACAAACAATAAATATAATAGTACAACTTTCGCAAGTTCCGCAAAGACGGCCTGTAAGGCCAGAAAGCTCCCAGCCCAGGGCGATGCCCAGGGCTAAGTGCATGTTGGCCTTTCAGGCCGTTGCTGTACCTTTTTTCATAGCTTGCGAAACTTGTACCTTATTATTAATAATGTGTAAAAGTTGGGCAACTGGTGTTTGTGTTCGCAAAAAACTTCTTATCTTTGCATGGTGATATGGACTTTAGTATGGTTAAGCGTAAGCAATCAGATATCAAGAAGGCTGCACGGGAGTTTGTAGCTGAATGGAAGAGCCGAGGCAAGGAAGACAAGGACTACGTGGAGTTCTGGGAAGACTTGCTGGAAGATGTTTTTGGAGTTCCAAAAGCACGAAAGGAGATTGATCCCCAATCAAAGGTGAAGTTCGAGGGCACTACCAAGCGTATCGACATTCGCGTTAAGACTTCTAAAGTTATCATTGAGCAGAAAAGCCGTGACGTAAACCTCGATTTGAAACAGAAGCAGAGTGGCAAAGACGCAAACGGCAAACCATTGGAATTGACACCGATGGAACAGGCCATTCGCTATTATAATAATCTGGATAAGCCCGACCAAGGTCGATATGTGATTGTCTGTAATTTTATGGAGTTCCGTATATGGGATAGCTATCACAAGAATGCGCCCATTAAAAGAATTGCCACAGAAGAACTGCCTTCACGCTGGCGTGAATTGAAATTCCTTGTTGAGACATACAGACCTGAGGGCTATGTGGATGAAAAGCGCGAAGAACGTGTTTCCAGCACTGCCAGTGACTTTATTAGAAACCTGTATGACACCATCTGCGACAGCAAGAGGGAATGGACGAAGCCAGAACTGCAATCATTGAACATGTTCTGCGTACGCGTGGTGTTCTGCCTGTTTGCCGAGGATGCTGGCATTTTCGACGACGGCCAGTTTTCTACGTTTCTTGAAAAGTTCACTGCAGCAGACCTCAGCAAGAAGTTCGATGCGCTGTTCTTTTGGCTCGACATGACCGACGCTAAAAGGCGTGAGTATTATAAACTTGCCGATGTGGAGGTACAGAGCTTTCCATACGTGGATGGTGGTTTGTTTAATAATGCCGACCTCTACGAAACCCCTGCCCTTAACAAAGCTGCTTGCGACATTCTGAAAAGTGCATGGAATTTGAAACTGAAAGATACTGACGAGACTTTTGATTGGAGCGAGATTTCACCCACCAACTTCGGCTGTATCTTTGAAAGTACCGTTGATAGCGATGTGCGCGAATCGGGTGGTATGCACTATACTACGCCCTCGAATATCCATCGCGTGATAGACCCGCTGTTTATGAATGACTTGAAGGCGGAGCTGGAGCGGATAGTGGCGCTTCCGATTACTACTGCCGGCGAAAAAGACAAAAAATACCGTGAGTTGGAAGCCTATCGCAACCGGTTGGCAGATATGCGTTTCCTCGATCCTGCCTGCGGTAGCGGCAACTTTTTGACCGAATGCTACAAGTCGCTGCACGAGCTGGAGTTGCAAGCCATCGAAAGTGAGCTGGAATTCCGCCACGATGCCATCATGGCAAATACCGATCCCTGCACGGTGCGTATGGGGCAGTTCTATGGTATCGAGATAGACCATTTTGCCGCCAGTGTTGCCCGAGCCTCTTTGTGGATTGCCGCATGTCAGCTGATACAACAGACGGAAAAAGTTCTGCATTGTACTATCGAGCCGCTGCCGCTGGATAAGAATAACTATGTGGTTTGCGGTGATGCTTTGCTGACGGATTGGAATGATGTGCTGAAGCGAAAAGCAACGACAGAAACCTATATTATAGGCAATCCGCCGTTCCAAGGCGCAAAGAAGATGAAAGATGAGCAGAAAAAAAGTCTTCTTTATGCTATGCCAAGCCGACTTCCTGACAAAACCAAGCTTTGGGACAAACAAAGAAAGTTAGACTTTGTATGTGCCTGGTATGCAAAAGCCGCAGCATATATGGAGGACAAGCGGAATATTACTGCTGCTTTTGTATCAACAAACAGCATTGTGCAAGGCGACCAAGAGGCACCACTATGGCATCCGCTGATGACACATTATAACCTGAAGATATTGTTCGCATGGAAAACTTTCCGATGGTTCAATGAAGCCGACGATATGGCTCATGTACATTGTGTTATTATTGGATTTTACCTTAATAGGAGAAAGAGGCCTGTAGAGCATAGAATATTCAACGAAGCCCAAGAAACTATCGTTGCAGAGAATATCAATGGTTATTTGCTGAATGCAGAGAACCTGTTTGTATGGAATAGGTCTAAACCCTTATGCGACATTCCTGAGATGGGAATAGGTAATAAACCTATTGATGACAGAAACTATCTGTTTGACGAAGAAAGGATGAAGGAATTCATTCTTAGAGAGCCTGCATCCGAAAAATATTTCCATCCCTATTATGGTGGAGATGAGTTTATCAATGGCACTCCTCGTTATTGTTTGTGGCTTGGCGACTGTACGCCTGCAGAAGTTGCAGCTATGCCACTTTGTGTAAAGCGTGTTGAGGCGGTACGCACTTATAGAGCCAAAAGCACAAGTCCATCTACGCGTGAGCTGGCCAAAACACCACGAAGATTCCATGTAGAAAATATGCCTACGCACGATTATTTTGCTGTTCCTCGTACATCATCGCAAAATCGCGAATACATTCCGATGGGGAAATTGACGCCGAATGATTTCTGTAGCGATGGCATGCAACTTATTCCAGGGGCGACATTATTCCATTTTGGTGTTTTGCAGTCGAGTATTCACATGGCATGGACGAGAATTGTATGTGGTCGATTAGAGACGAGGTATAGATATTCCAATGGTATTGTTTACAATAATTTCCCATGGCCTAACGTCACTGAAGAACAGAAGTCGTCTATTGAAACTACGGCACAGACCATTCTTGACATTAGAGAAAAATACCGTGATTCTTCGCTGGAGCAATTATATAATCCGGTGCTGATGCCTGACGATTTAGTTGATGCCCACGAAAAGAACAATTGTGCCGTTGCTGCTATCTATGCAGGATATGGCATTAATTTAAATATGACAGACGAAGAAATCGCACTTACTCTGATGAGAGTATGCACGAAATTGGCTGCTCCAAAACCGAAGAAACGCAAGAAGGCCAAAAGTCGCAAAACGACCAAGAAATCCGAAAAATGAGTTTGGGAATGAAGCAATTATGTAAGAAATCGGAATTGCTCGATAATCCGTGCTCATTGCCGCCTACCTAAAGGCAGGTCTTTTCCTCGTAATGCCTTCATTTTCGGGTTAAACTGCGTTAATCTTCCAAAATAGTTTTGTTATCTTGGCTATTCTGTGTATCTTTGCCTACAATATCAGCAAATAGACTTTTAAGACAATGGCAATGAACAGAACAACACTGGTGATTATTGGCCTTATGGCCCTAAGTATTACTACAATGGCAGCAGTAAAGATAGACCGAATTGAACCCACTGACTGGTATGTGGGTATGAAGAACCCGCAGGTGCAGCTGATGATCTACGGCGATGGAGTAGGGGAGGTGGGCTCGGTGTCTACCGACTATCCCGGCGTCACCATCGACAGCCTGGTGCGCCTCGACTCACCTAACTACCTGTTGGTATACATGAACCTGCGCGACGCGAAGCCGGGAACCATGACGCTGCGCTTCGACAAGAAGAAGGTGGAGTACAGGCTGAAGGCACGTGAGAAGGAGGGCAACGAGCGCTACGGCTTCACCAATGCCGACGTGCTATACATGCTCATGCCCGACCGCTTTGCACAGAGCAAGGGGCACCAGAGCCAGATAAAGGGCATGCGCCCTTATCGTGAAGACCGCTCGCAGCCCTCTCTGCGCCATGGCGGAGACCTGAACGGCATACGCGAGCACTTGGACTACTTCAAGGAGCTGGGCGTGACAGCCCTGTGGCTGACGCCCGTTCTGGAAAACGACTCGCCGGACTCGGAAAACGGCTTCTCCACCTACCACGGCTATGCCACCACCAACTACTACCGCGTTGACCCGCGCTTCGGCACTAACGATGACTACCGCCGCCTGTGCGACGAGGCACACCAGAAGGGGCTGAAGATTGTCATGGACATGATATTCAACCACAGTGGCTTCGAGCACCCATGGACCATGGATATGCCAACCAAGGACTGGCTGAACACGCCCGAATGGCTCACGGAAAAGACCTCTGGACACGACCCTATGACCGGATACGGCGACAACGCCGAGGGCAGCCGGTATCTGCAAACCAGCTACAAGCTCACGCCCGTGGTTGACCCTTATGCCTCGAAGATCGACATGAAGGAAACCACTGAGGGATGGTTCGTGCCATCCATGCCCGACCTGAACCAGCACAACCCGCACCTCATGCGCTACCTCATTCAGAACTCCTTCTGGTGGATAGAGACAGTGGGCATCGACGGCATACGCATGGACACCTATCCTTACGCTTATGCCGACGCTATGGCTCAGTGGATGAAGGAACTCAACGACGAGTACCCTAACTTCAACACCGTAGGCGAGACATGGGTGACAGAGCCGGCATACACCGCTGCGTGGCAGGACGGGTTCTGGAGGAGAGTTGAAGGTGAAGGGCGCATTAAACCCTCAACATACTTGAAGACCGTGATGGACTTCTCGTTCTTCGACAAGCTTAACCAGGCCAAGAACGAGGAGACCGACGACTGGTGGCAGGGTCTGAACCGCCTCTACAACTCGTTCGTCTACGACTACCTATACCCCAATCCGTCGAGTGTGATGGCCTTCATCGAGAACCACGACACCGACCGATTTCTTGGCAACGGACGCGACACACTGATGCTGAAGCAGGCATTGGCGTTGCTGTTAACCGTGAACCGCACACCGCAGCTCTACTACGGCACCGAGGTGTTGATGAACGGCACCAAGGAGGTGACCGACGGCAATGTGAGGAAAGACTTCCCCGGGGGCTTCCCCGGCGACTGGCAGCAGGACGGCGACGGAAAGTGGCATGGCCACAACTGCTTCTTGCGCGAAGGGCGCACACGCGCTGAGCAGCAGATGTTCCAGTGGCTTAGCCGCCTGCTCCACTGGCGCCAAGGCAATGAGGTGATAACGCGCGGCAAGCAGATCCAGTTCATTCCATACAAGGGCATCTACGTTGTTGCCCGACAGCTTGGCGGGCGTACGGTGCTCACTGTGCTCAACGGCACCACCAAGGAGGTCGTGATGGCTGTTGACCGATATGCCGAGGTTATTGGCAATGCCGCCCGAGTAAGGGATGTGCTCACCGGACGCTATATTGACCTGTCGCACAATGTGACCCTGAAACCACGTCAGTCACTCGTTTTGGAGTGGTAAATCATTGGAAAAATGGAAGTTCTTTGCCGAAAAACTTGCACAAGTCACAAATTATAAGTAACTTCGCGCCCAAAATTTCGGTAATGTCAACATTCAGAACACACTTACTGCTATGCTGCCTGCTCCTTGTGCTGCCCTTGTCGGCAGAAGAGGCCGGTGTGTCGTGGAAGCTTGCCCACCGCCGTGCACAGTTGTTAGACAGCTTGAGCTATACACTCACGTTTAACATTCCCGACGACCGCAGGCAGCCCGTAACCGGCACCGCCAAGATAGAGTTTGCACTTAAGGAGCGCGCCGACGTGGTGCTCGACTTTCAGGGTGAGCTGGGTGAAGCCTGTGGCGTTAACGGCAAGCGCCGCGGCCTTGACTACGAGAGCGAGCACATCACCATTCCCAAGCGCATGCTGCAGCTCGGGGCAAACAGTGTGGAGCTTTCGTTCACCTGTCAGGAAAAGTCCTTGAACCGCCACGACGACTACATGTACACACTCTTCGTGCCTGCCAACGCACGCTCGGTGTTCCCCTGTTTCGACCAGCCAGACCTTAAGGCCATGTTCAGCGTAGAGCTGAAAGTTCCCCAGGGGTGGCTTACCATGAGCAGCTGCAGCAGCAAGCCGCTGCCTACTTATCTCTTCTCCTTCGTGGCCGGTAAGTTCAAGGAGCGTACGGCAACCGTTGCTGGGCTCAAGATGCGCGCCCTCTACCGTGAGAGCGACCAGCAGAAGGTGAACCAGCTGCCTAAGGTCTTCGACATGGCTGCCCACGCCATAGACTGGATGGAGCGCTACACAGGCATACCCTATCCCTTCGACGACTACGGCATGGTGATTCTTCCCGGCTACCAGTTCGGAGGCATGGAGCATCCGGGAGCCATACAGTTCACCGACCACGAGATATTCCTTGGCAGCAAGCCCTCGCAGGAGGAGCTGCTCACCCGCGAGGAGCTTATAGCCCATGAGACTGCCCACATGTGGTTTGGCGACTTAGTGACGATGAAATGGTTCGACGATGTATGGACGAAAGAGGTGTTTGCCAACTTCTTCGCCGACAAGATTGTGCGCGAGCGATTCCCGTCGGTGAACCACGACCTCAACTTCCTGCGCCGCTATCAGTCGCGAGCCTTGGCCACCGACTGCACCGAGGGCACACACCCAATAAAGCAGCGCTTAGACAACCTTGACCAGGCTGGGCTGCTCTATGGAAACATAATCTACGGCAAGGCTCCGGTGGTGATGCGAAAGCTTGAAACACTCATTGGTGCCGAGCAACTGAAGAGCGGACTGAGGCGATACCTGTCGTTCTATGCCTACGGCAATGCCACATGGGACGACCTCATGGCCATTCTCGACGAGGAGAACCCCGAAGCCCGCGTGAAGCAGTTCAGCAATGTGTGGGTGAAGGAAAAGGGGCTGCCTACGATACACATTGACTATGTAAGGGGGAAACTCGTGGTTAGCCAGGCCGACCCATACGGCCGCGGCCTGAACTGGAGGCAGCGAATAGTGATAATGCTGGGCTACGACCTTGACGGGGGTAAGATTCAGGCAATAGAGCTTACCCGCCCTGTGGCAGAGATTCCGTTAGCAAAGAAGCCCGACTTCATCATCCCAAATTACGACGGCATGGCCTACGCCCGCTTCACTCTTAGCGACGAATACATGCAGCACCTGCCCAAGCGGCTGATATGCACTCCCGACGACCAAAACCGCTATGCCATAGCACAGACGCTGTTCGACAACTTCATCTTGCGCCGCCTGAAGCCCGCATACTTCGGAGAGATGTACCGTCAGTTGGAAAAGGAGACCAACCCGCTCATCATGGCCACCCTAAGCCAGCACATGCAGAGAGTGGCACGCAGCGAGCCGGCCAAATCACGCAAGCAGCTGGAGATGATAATGCTCGACGTGGTCAAGCACAACAAACTGCCCGACTGCCGACAGACCATGCTCCGCACACTCACTGCCTGCGCCGTGTCGCCAGAGGTCAACGAATATCTGTATCGCCTGTGGCAGCAGCACCGCGACCCACTCTTCAATGAGCGCGACTACATGAACATGGCCTACCATCTGGCCATTGTGAAGCCGCAGCAGTGGCGCGACATCATCAACCGACAGCGGCAGCGAATAAAGGACGGCGACATGAAGAGAGAGTTTGACTATGTAAGCCGGGCATGCACGCCCGACGTAAATACCCAGCGCTCGCTCTTCAATCAGCTTCTCGATGCCGAGAACCGCAGGGTGGAGCCGTGGGCATCGAAGATGCTAAGCCTGCTCTGCTGCGCACAGCGCGAGCAGCAGAGCACACAATATATCTGGTCGGGGCTGAAAGCCCTGCAGGAGATACAGCAGACGGGCGGCATCTTCTTCCCCTCGTCGTGGCTCAGCGCGCTGCTTGGCGACCACCGCGGACAGGAGGCGCGGCAGAAGGTACGCGACTTCATAGAGAGCCGTCCCGACTACCCAGACAACCTGCGACGGAAAATATACGAACAGGCCTTCCCCCTGCTCAACGGAAGGTAACGTTGCGGAAACTAAAGTTGGGCAACACTACTTCATCAACTCCTTGATTTTCTCTATCAGCTCACCCGTAGAGAGGTTGCGGGCAACAATGTGTCCGGAGTGGTCGACGACTATGTTGGAAGGGATTTCGGTGATGCCGAGGGTGCTCACCACCGGCGTGTCCCACATGCGGCCGTCGCAGATGGTGGGCCAGGTGACAGAGTCGCGCCGCATGGTCTTACGGCACTCTGATACAGTGGCGTCGAGACAGATGCCCATCAGTTGCAGTCGCGAGCCGTACTCTTTCTTAAGTGGCTTCAGGCGCCGCTGCATGCTCTGTGAGTCGAAATCCCAAGTAGCCCAGGCGCACACCACGTTGACCACGCCACTGAGGTCGGCCTGTGACAGGCGTACGCCGTCGATGCTGGTAGCCTTGAAGGCAGGAATCTTTATTTTCTTTTCCGAAGTGGCCAGCACTTTAACCTCCTTGTGCAGTTGCACGGCCTCCTTCCATTGCGGCACTGCGGCCACCATCTTCCCTAACAGCAGCGCAGCCTTACGGTAGTCGGGATCGGTGCGCAGCAGCATGTACTTCCTGACAAGGAAGAGGCTGACGTTGGAAGCAGGGTGCTCTTCCACGAACTTCTCCACTCGCTTCTTAACCTCGGGCGGCGACAGCTTGATGGTTTCAAGCTGGAACTTGCTCATCAGGTCGTTGTCCTCGGTGCCTGTAACGGTCACCTCGCTCAGGTTCGACGCATCGCCCGCCATGTTGGCCGTGGCGCCAACCTCGGCAAAGACGGGAATCTCGGAGAAATTGGGGAAGATGATGCAGAATGTCATGGAGTCGTCGAGGGCAATCTCATAGCGGAACTTGCTCTCTGCAAGCCTGATGGTGTCAAGCCGTCCGCGCCCCTGCTCCATGTTGTAGGCGTAGAGTGTGCCTTGGCTGAAGTTCTTGAACTTGCCTTCGAGCACAAAGGTGGACTTGGGCTTTTCGCAGGAAATGAATAGGAAAAGCAGGAAAAAAGAGACCCACCCCAAGCTCCTGCCGAAATGTGAGGGGAGTGGCTTGGGGTGGATTCTGTGTGGGTGTATATACCTGTTAATCACTTCTGAATCTTGCTCAGCTCAAGGTCGTCGGCTGCATACTTGGCGTAGGTAGGATCCTTGGAGATGGCAGCACGCAGAGCCTCGGCAGCATCGTTCTTGTTACCCATGCGGGCATACAGTACAGCCTTCAGATACTCAGTGGTGGCATCGGGGTTCTTGAGGTATTTCAGCGTGACGGCAGCCGAAGCGTAGTTCTTGTTGAGGATCTGGGCCAGGGCGGCACTGTTAGAGTAGACGTTTGTGAAGTCCTGCTCTGCCTGGGCATAGTTGCCCTGTGCCAGGTGCAGGTTGCCCATCACCTCTGCCAGTCCGTTGGCGCCGGTAGCCTTGGCTATGTATGTCTCTGCTGCCTGGATGTCGCCCGACTGCAAGGCTATAAGTCCGAGGTTTGCGCTGGCCTCAGGCAGGTTGCTGTTGAGCTTCAGCGCCTGCTGCAGATACTGCTGGGCGGCGGCAAGGTTGCCCTTGCTGTACTCTATGGTAGCCAGGTTGTTGTATGCACGTGGGTCGTTGGGATAGATCTGCGTGGTGGTCTTGTAAACCTTCTCCTCACGGTCGCTGCTGGGCATGAGTGTTGCACAGTAAAGCATCTCCTCTACGCTGAGCTTCGAGGGGTCGGAAATCATCTGGTTCTGGATCTGGTTGTCATCACGGCCCACCGTCTGGTAGTTGATGGTCATGCGCGAACGGCGGAGCTGCGGCAGGATGCCGTCGGCCAGCTCTTTGAATGCTGCGGAGATGTTCTTTATCTGCTGCTCACGCTCTTCGGGGTCCTTATACATGGAGAGCACGCGCAGGATAACGTCCTTGTCCTGTATGTTCGAAGCCTTCACCAGCTCCTGGAATCCCTCCCAGTCCTGAGCCGTGTACTTGGCGTCGATGGGTGCCTGGTTGTGGGTGGTCTTCAGTGTCTGTTCAACATACTTTTCGGTCACATCCTGACGCTGGCTGGCTAAACGGTCGTTAAGCACAAGGCCGCCGTCGGGAGAAGCGTATGCCGACACCTCAACGCTTGTGAGGTTAAGCCCCTCGCGGTCGTTGTTTATCTGCTCCAGCAGCCTTACGAACTCCTGAACGGAGTTGTTCTTCAGCTCGCTCTTGCGCAGGTTGGCCTGCTGGATGAGGAACTGTATGTTGGCCTGCTGCTTCTGCTCCTGAATGCGCTGGAAGGCGTCGGGAGCGATTGCTGCCTGTGCCGACTTGAGGGTGGTCTTGTACAGCTCTGAAGTGGCCACGATGCCGTAGGCCACTTTTACCTCTGGCACTTTCACCTGCTTCTTGCCTATGCGTGCGTCGAAGGTGAGATACATGTCGGCCGTTTTCACATCTTCATACTTGAAGCTGGTCTTCATGGTGTATCGACCGCCTATCTGATAGGAGATGGTCTGGTCGTTGCCTTCCACTCGCTCGCCCTGGAATGTAGCCGTCGAACCTTGCTGGCGCACTTCGCGGCCCTTTACGGTATAACGCAGCTCGGGAATCACTGTCACCACAGCCTTCTTGTTCATATACTTCTCAGGGAACATGCCATTGATGGTGGCAGGCACTTGTCCGGCCTGAGTCTCTAACGGGTTAGGGGTAACGCTAAAGTTGTCGGCAGAGAGTGCTCCCAACTTGGAACACGAAGTCAGCATCAGCATTGATGCTGCCGACAAAAGTAAGAATTGTTTTTTCTGCATCATCTAATTAGATTTTAAGAAGTGCCGCGAGCGGGACTCGAACCCGCACAGCCATCACTGGCCAAGGGATTTTAAGTCCCTCGTGTCTACCAATTCCACCATTGCGGCAACCAGTAAACGTTGTGACTCGCTTGGGGTTCGAACCCAAGACCCCAACATTAAAAGTGTTGTGCTCTACCGACTGAGCTAGCGAGTCTACCTAATGAAAAAGGACTTCCTTTGGAACGGGGATTAAGGAAATCGCGTGCAAAGTTACAATGTTTTTTTCAATCTGCCAAATTTTCACAAGCTTTTTCGCTTTTTTTCTTCTTCGAGCGCCTTTTGGTAGCACTCCCTGCACAGCGGCTCGTACTCTTGGGTCTCACCGAGGAGCACACGGCGGTCGTTGTCTACAGTGCGGTGGCTGACGTAGGCCAGCGAGCCGCACTTCACGCAGATGGCATGCACCTTGGTAACATCGTCGGCTATGGCGCACAATGATGGCATAGGGCCGAAGGGCACTCCTTTGTAGTCCATGTCGAGGCCGGCGATGATAACGCGGATGCCTCTGTTGGCAAGGTCGTTGCACACGCTGACGAGTCCGATGTCGAAGAACTGCGCCTCGTCGATGCCCACCACGTCGATGTCGCTTGCCAGGAGCAATATGCTGGCTGAGGAGTCGATGGGCGTGGAGGTGATGTGGTTCTTGTCGTGGCTCACCACCTCTTCCTCTGAATATCTCGTGTCGATGGCTGGCTTGAAAATCTCTACCCGCTGGCGCGCAAACTGCGCGCGCCGGAGTCTTCTGATAAGCTCCTCTGTCTTTCCGGAAAACATGGAGCCGCAAATCACTTCTATCCTGCCCGGACGGCGGGCTTCACCATTCTGATTATTGTACATAATGGTTGCAAAATTACTAATACGTTTAAAAAAATGCAAATAATTGGTCGTTTTTTTTGCACTTAATAATATTTTAACTACATTTGCCACGTTTATGGGCATATTGTACATTGTTCCCACTCCTGTGGGCAACATGGAAGACATGACATTCCGCGCCATCCGCATACTCAAGGAGTCGGACTTGGTGCTTGCCGAGGACACCCGCACGTCGAGCATCCTTCTTAAGCACTACGGCATCAGCAACCAGCTTATGTCGCATCACAAGTTCAACGAGCATGGCACCTCGGCAGCTATTGTGGCAAGGCTGACAGCGGGAGAGTGTATTGCCCTTATCAGCGACGCGGGCACTCCCGGCATCAGCGATCCGGGATTTTACCTCGTGCGCGAGGCCGTGAAGGCCGGAATAGAGGTGCAGTGCCTGCCCGGTGCCACCGCTTTTGTCCCCGCCCTGGTGTCGAGCGGTCTGCCATGCGACCGCTTTGCCTTCGAGGGCTTCCTGCCTCAGAAGAAGGGCAGGCAGACAAAGTTGCTGTCGCTGCAGCAGGAGGAGCGCACCATGATTTTCTATGAGTCGCCGTACCGCCTGCTGAAAACACTGCAGCAGTTTGCCGAGGTCTTTGGAGGCGAGCGACGTGTTAGCGTATGCCGCGAGATATCGAAGATTCATGAGGAGAGTGTCCGCGGTTCGCTTGATGAGGTAGCTGCTCACTTTGCTGAGCATGAGCCTCGCGGAGAGATAGTCGTCGTGGTGGCCGGTTGTGAACAGAAAAAGAGTAACAAACCAAATAAAAACCAACAGCAATGAAGAAATTAATGTTTTTTGCCGTCTGCGCCATCGCAGCGGTGAGTTGTAAGAACGAGCAGCCGCAGATCGATGCCTTGCTTGCTCACCAGAAGGACTCCTTGAACCAGATTATCAGTCAGAAGGACAATGAGTTGAACGACCTGATGACCACCTTCAATGAGATTGAAGAGGGTTTCCATGAGATTGACGAGGCTCAGAACCGCGTGGCCATAGCCAAGCAGGGCGAGGGCACCAGCTCGAAGGCACGCATCCGCGAGAACATTCAGTTCATTAAGCAGTCGATGCAGCAGAACAAGGAGCTTATTGCCAAGCTGAAGCAGCAGCTGCGCGAAAGCTCGTTCAACAGCGACGCCCTGAAGCGCACTATTGAGAACCTGACAACACTGCTTGAGGAGAAGGAAGGACAGCTGGCCAAGCTGCGCGAGGAACTGGATGCACGCGACATCCACATCATGGAGCTTGACGAGAATGTGGCCACGCTGAACACTAATGTGGAGAACCTGACCAACGAGAGCAAGCAGAAGACCGACGTTATCAACGCCCAGGACAAGGCCCTGCACACGGCATGGTTCGTCTATGGCACCAAGGATGAGCTTAAGAGTCAGAACATCATTGAGAAGGGCGAGGCTCTGCGCTCTAACTTTAACAAGGACTACTTTACCAAGATTGACATCCGCGTGGACAAGGAGATTAAGTTCTACAGCAAGAAGGCCGAGATTCTCACCGCCCACCCGTCAAGTTCTTACGAGCTTCAGCGCGATGCCAACAAGCAGTATGTGCTCCGCATCACCGATCCCGACCTGTTCTGGTCTACGAGCAAGTACTTGGTGGTGATGGTTAAGTAGCAGACACCAGGCATCTGCTGCCGGACGATGCGGCAGTGCCAAGCTTTCCGCACTACGGCAACTGCTGCCACCTTATGCATGGGTTCCACTTCGGAGCCCATGCATTTCTTGTTTGTGTGCTGCTGTCATAGTGCCACACCGTGGGCTTATGGGCACTGTCGAACACGGCAAACTCCTCATAATCAGGTTCGCGGTCGAAGGCCAGCTTCATCACCTTGTTATATATAGCCCTGCGGCTGGGGGCGTTGAACGGGCTGTCGTTTACGTTCATCATGCTGTTCTCCGTAGAGCGGTACATGCCTTTGTAGAATGTGAATGCTCCCTCAAATGTGGAGATGTTTTCCGACGTGAAGCGTTCGTCGCCTACGAAGCTCCCCCAGACGGTTTTTGTGGCATCGCTCTCCGTATCTATGTTCATGAACCAGTTGTAACCGTGCATCCGCTTCATGTCGGAGATGTCGTCGTCGGTGGCAGAGCCGCTCTTCGAGTCAACATATTCGTCGCCCAGCTTTGCCAGGCCGTGGCCAATGGCCTCATGTGTTAGCACCTCGCGGAACATCTCGCTTTCAGCGCCGTCGATAAGTGCGCAGAAGGCTATGGCATAGTTGATGGGGACGTTGCGGGAGTCGGAATACAGGTAGGTGACGCCCTTATGCAGGTTGGTGTTAAGTATCACCACCACCAGCACGTCGTCCTTGTCTGAGAACCCAGCCTTCTTCACATAGCTGAGCACTTTCTTCGTGTCGGCCGTCACACCTGTGGTCTGCATGTCGGGCACCGAGCCTAAGGCTGTGGAGTAGCCATCGCCAAAGGCGTCGTTGGCCGACACTGTGGTTACGCGGTGGACGTTGAAGTACTGCTTCATGGAGCGTATAGGCTCCTCGCTGAACAACTTGTCTACGGTACAGTTCATGATGCTGTCGTACGTGCCGTTGCTCACGTCCACGTCGGTGAAGCCGTCGCCCATTATCACAATATCCACTCCATTGCCTTCAGAGGCGTGGCAGATTTGCTCCACAAGTCCGTCGGCGCTGTAGTCTGTCGAGGTGTAGCCGCTGGCTATTCCTTTCTGGCGTATGTGCAGCGTGTCGAGAGCCATCAGCTCGTCGCTGCTGTTCATTATTCCGAGGAAGAAAGCTCCCTCGCGAGCCTGTTTCGATGTGTTCGGGCTAACGTTGATGGCATTGAAATAGCCCTTTGCCTCTGCCCGCGTGGCAACACTGCGCCTGGACTCCACCCAGCCCGAAAGGCTCTCGGTGCCGTAGAGCCTGAGCCGGCCGTCGGTGACGTTGGTGACAAACGAGACGTTGATGACTCCGCCCTCGGCCTCCACCTCGTACTCGTCCTTGTCGAAGATTGCGTACTCGTCCTTCTGTCTCACGGTCACCGTCTTCTTGGTAGAACCCGATGTAATTGTCAAAGATGCACTGCGCAGGCTCTTCGTGCGGTTGGTCTGGGTGGTTGTCAGCGTAATGGTGTTGCTTCCCGATTCGCCCTCGCGTGGTGACAATGTAAGCCACGATGCGTCGCACGATGCCTTCCAAGAGCCGCCGGCATTGAACGATAGGGTGGTACTCTGGTTTGTTACTGCGGGCACCTCGGCAGTGGCACTTCCCGTCACGGTGATGTCTACTGCATCATCGTCGCCAACACATCCCACAGTGCCGGAAACCCCCATTATGCATATCCATCCGGCCATTATTTTGCCTATTACTTTCTTCGTACTCTTCATATCTTGCGTTTTGGGTGCAAAGGTAATCAAAAAAAGATAAACACGAAAAGAAGAATGCTAATTTAGAGTTTTCATTCACAAGTTTTTTGTAAGCAACGGTTAAAAAAATGGGGCAAAGTGTAAGTTTTTAATAATTTTATTCGTTTTTTTGAATTTTATGTATTACCTTTGCAAACTGACAGAATAATACCCAAGAAACATGCTTATATAATAAATAATGTACGTGCGCGTAAGCGAAATAGAAGGAGATAACCTTAATTAACTTAATATTATAAACAAAACGAGAGAGATTTATGAAAAAAAGACTAACTATGTTTATGGCAGCCTTCTTCCTGTGCTTAGGGGGAGTGATTGCCCAAACTAAAGTTACGGGTACGGTACTCTCACAGGACGATGGCCAGCCGATTATTGGTGCGGCCGTTTCGGTGGTGGGCACCAAGACCGGTGGACTGACCGACACGAACGGTCGCTTCTCAGTCACTCTGCCCGAAGGTAAGAAAGACATTCGCGTAAGCTACCTCGGCTATGAGAGTAAGACAGTGCAGGCCAAGAACGGCATGCGTGTGTTCCTGAAGTCAGACGCCAAGGCGCTCGACGACGTGATTGTTGTGGGTTACGGCACACAGCGCCGCGAAGCCAAGACGGGTTCTATCACCACCGTCGCAGGCGAGGAGCTGTCGGAGATTCCCGCTGTGTCTGTCGACAAGATGCTGGCTGGTAAGCTGGCAGGTGTCATGGTTACGCAGAATTCCGGACAGCCTGGTTCGGCCTCGAGCATCCGCATCCGCGGTACCAGCTCCATCACTGCCGGCAACAACCCGCTGTACGTGATCGACGGTATCGCCGTTTCGTCTGACGACGACTCCGAATTGGGTAACGACTATTCTGGCAACCCAATCTCGCTGCTCAATCCTAACGACATCGAGTCCATCACCGTGCTTAAGGACGCTGCCGCTGCCTCTGTCTACGGTTCACGCGCTGCCAACGGTGTGATTTTGATTACCACCAAGAGCGGTAAGGAAGGCAAGTCCATGTTCACTGTCCGCGCCAAGTATGGTGTCTCGCAGTTGGCCAACGACAACGACTACGGTGTGATGACCGGTCAGGAGTTGCTGGAATATCAGCGCGATGCCATCCACAACGCCGGTATGGATCCCGACGACCCCACCAGCTCTTACTATCGTCCCTACGAGCTTCTCACCCGTCCGCTGATGAACTGGATGGAGCATCTCACACGCACCGGTCACAACCAGGAGTACGAGATCAACATGTCGGGTGGTAGCGCCAAGACCAAGTACTACAACTCCGTGTCTTACAACAAGACCGAGGGTGTTGTCTACGGCAACGACTTCAAGCGTATTCAGGCCCGTATCAATGCCGACCACGAGATCAACCAGCACTTCCAGACAGGTGTGCGCATCAATGCCGGCTACCGTCAGAGCAACGATATTCCCATGCAGTCGCTCTACTATGCCAACCCGATCTTCGCAGGCCAGACCATCATGCCTTGGATGCAGGCCTACACCGAGGACGGCATGCACAACACCGACCTGCCCGAGAATGCATATACCAACCCGCGCGCCACGGCCCAGTACGACCAGCAGTGGGATAAGAAGTACAACTTCATTGGTAACTTCTATTTAGAGTTCAAGCCCATCAAGCAGCTGAGCATCAAGACCACCAACGCCGCCGACATGACCTTCGGTGAGGGTCGCCGCTACTGGTCGCTCGAAGCCTCCAACTATGACGAAGGCTACCCCATCCTGCAGACCACGCAGAGCCAGAAGCGCGTGCTCACCACATCGAACACCGCCACCTGGACCGACACCTACTTCGAGAAGCACAATGTGCGCCTGCTCGCAGGTCAGGAGGCCATCAGCACCTATTGGTGGCAGAACTACCAGTCCATCGGCGAGCTGAACCCCGACATCCCCTACCTGCCTTCAGGTAACAAGTCCGGTTCTAACTTCGATGCCGACTACGACACCTACAAGGACGCCATGCTCTCTTTCTTCGGCATCCTCGACTACAACTTCGACTCCCGCTACTACTTGCAGGCTTCCATCCGTACCGACGGCAGCTCGCTGTTCGGCAAGAACAAGCAGTGGGGCACATTCTGGTCGGTGGGACTCTCGTGGAACATGCACAACGAGAAGTTCATGAAGAACCTCAAGGCCATCGACGTGCTGAAGATACGTGCCAGCTACGGTGTCAACGGTAACAATAACATCGACCACTACCAGCAGTACGGTACATATACCTCCACAATCTACAACGGTCTGACAGGTATGCGCCCCTCGACGCCGGCCAACGACGACCTGTCGTGGGAGAAGAACTACTCTTGGAACGTGGGTGTTGACTTCCGCGTGTTCAAGATTCTCTCTGGTAGCATCGACGTCTACTCGCGCAAAACCACCGACATGCTGCTCGAAAAGCAGCAGTCGTCCACCAGCGGCTTCAACACAGCCCTGACCAACGTAGGCTCCATGCGCAACACTGGTGTTGAGTTCCAGCTCGACGCACAGATCATCAACAAGCAGGACTGGAAGTGGGACATTGGCTTCAACATTGCCCACAACAAGTCGAAGATTCTGGAGCTGGCCGGCGACGAGATGATGGGCACTGGCCTTACACGCTACATCGTAGGCGAGCGCCTGCTCACCTTCTATCTCAAGGACTACTACGGAGTGAACCCCGTCAACGGTGAGCCCCTGTGGCGCAACGAGGCCGGTGAGCTGACAAACAACTACAACGAGGCTGCTTACGTCAAGAGCGGCAGTCCTGAGCCTAAGGTAACCGGCGGTATCAACACCACCGTGAGCTGGAAGGACCTCTCGCTGAGCATCGTTGGTGAGTTCAAGGCAGGCAACAAGGTCTTCATTCAGGAGAACCGCTACCTGCAGTCCGACGGCAATCAGATGTCCATGAACCAGTCGAAGAGCGCCCTGAACTACTGGAAGAAGCCGGGCGACACAGGTTGCAACCCCAAGCCCATTGCCGGCAACACCAACAACGGCTATGCCTACTACAACAACCGCTTCGTTGAGAAGGGTGACTACTTCCGCATCAAGGACATCACCCTGTCGTACATGCTTCCACGTACTCTGATCTCAAAGATTGGCATCGGAGCCACTAAAATCTACGCCAGCGGCCTGAACGTCTACACCTTCCACGATGTCAACTTCTGGGATCCCGAGCGTGGCGTCGGTGGCATGGGTGCCGGTATCTATCCCGTGTGCAAGAGCTTCGTCGTTGGTCTCGACGTTTCGTTCTAACATAAGTTTTTTTTACGTAAACAAGAAAGGACAAGAATATATGAAAAAGATTATATTGGGAATGACACTCCTGGCCGCTGCCGGGGCCTTAAGCTCCTGCAACGGATTCCTGGACGAAGAGCCGGTGCTGAAGCAGAGCAACGAGCTTACCCTTGCAAAATATGACGGTCTGGACAAAGCCGGCTCAGCACTCTACACCAGAATGCAGAGTAACTACTGGTACGACGGCCAGTTCATCCTGCAGTCGGAACTGCGTGCAGGCAACGCCAAGAACCCCGTCTCGCTGCCCGGCAGCGGACGCTACCGCGACGACACACAGTGGAGCTACACTGCCAACAGCACGTCGGACCTCTGGGCCTACGCCTACTACACCATCACCTGGGCTTGCAACATCCTCGACAATGTTGATGGAAAGACCGAAAGCGGTGTAGAGCAGCAGGACTGGGACAACCTGAAGGCCGAGGCACTCTTCATGCGCGCACTCTGCCACTTCGACCTGGTCATCACATACGCACAGCCCTATACCACACAGCCCAACAGCCTCGGCGTGCCCGTAATCCTCAAGACTGAGAACGGCAAGCCAGCCCGCAACACGGTGGCTGAGGTATATGACCAGATTGTGAAAGACCTGACAGAGGCTGAGAGCCTTATCAGCGACGACTTCACACGTGCCGGCATCAGCGATGCCACGGCCATGGTCTCGAAGGGTGCCATACAGGGACTGCTCTCGCGTGTTTACCTCTATATGGGTCAATGGCAGGCAGCTGCCGACTACGCCACAAAGGTCATCAACAGCGGAAAGTACAGTCTGGCCACTGGCGACGACTACCTGAACATGTGGACTGCCAGCGTCTATCCCGCCAAGGGCGAGGTTATCTTCAGTGTCTATGGCTCGAAGAAGAACGAATACTGGGATGACTCGGGTTGGCCCCACCTGTCGTGGATCACTGCTGTCGACGGCTACGGTGACGTCTGCGCCACCAGCGACCTGTACGACATGTATGAGGATGGCGACATCCGCAAGCAGCTCTATACCAAGAACGAGAACGACAACATGGTGCTGAAGTATGCCGGTAAGGAAGGCGGTTCGCCAAAGGAAACCAACATTCCGCTCATCCGCATTTCCGAGATGTACCTCAACCGCGCCGAGGCCATTGCCCACGGTGCCAGCGTCAGCGGAGTCACTGCCGAGAGCGACCTTCGCGCTATTGCAGCAGCCCGCGGTGCCACAGCACCGTCACCCTCTGAGACATCCATCTTCGACGAGCGCCGCAAGGAGCTGGCCTTCGAGGGCCACATCGTCTACGACTATGCCCGCTGCAACAAGAACCTTGTGCGCACCGACTTCGACGGCGTTGTCAACAAGGACATCGCTGCTGGCGACTACAAGTGGGCCATGCCTATCCCCAAGCGTGAGTTGGATGCCAACCCGAACATGGTCCAGAACCCGGGCTACTAAGGGAGTAAAGAAAAAACAGATAACAATTATTAGTTAAAACGATTATGAAGATATTCAGATTAACATACGGACTGTTGGCTGCCGCCGCATTGTCGTTGACATCGTGCGACATCAACAATATGCCCGAATTCAGTGATTCCGATGCCTTTATAGCATTCAGAAGCTCCAGTGTCTCCGTAGGCGAGGCAGACGGGTCGGTAGAGATTCCTGTAATGCTGACATCGCTTGGCGGCATGTCTGCCACGGTGCCCATCAGTATTGTCGACTCCCTGACCACCGCCAAGGAGGGCACCGACTTTGCCATCGAGACCAAGGAACTCTCGTTCTCGCCTGATGCCAACCTCCAGAGTGTGAAGCTCACCGTTTACGACAACGACGTCTTCACAGGCACCAAGACATTAGTGCTTGCCCTGGGCAGCAGTACCATCAAGCTTGGTGCTGCCAAGACCTGCACTGTCAGCATTCAGGACGACGAGCACCCGCTGCGATTCATCCTTGGCACATACTCTGCCTCGGCCGACTCCTATTTCTCCAGCCGCGGACACTACGACTGGGACATCACCGTCGACCGTGACGAGAGCGACATCAACAAGGTTTGGATTGGAAACCTCGACCCCTTCTTCCTTGCCAATGGCTTCCTTGCTCCCACGGAAAACTATTTCTATGGGTTCGTTAGCGACGACAAGACCGAGATTCGCGTTCCCAACGAGCAGAAGATAGGCTACGAGGACTATGTGCTGGCCGGATTCACCGGTCCCGACCCCGACGAGTCCGACCTGCTTGGCACTGGCGACAACATCATCATCCAGATTGAGGATGGCGGCAACACGCTGGTTATCCCTAACGCATGGGGTATCACCGGTTGGTACAACCTCTTCTACGGTGGTGTGAAATTCACTAAGAAGTAATCATCATTAAAGCGTAAAGATTATGAAGAAACTCATATATAGCTTAACATTCATCGTCATGGCGTTGGTAGGCTGTACCAGCTTCGACGATGCGGTGAGAGAGAACTACGGCGAAGGACCGTCGATAGCCATCAACGTCACCAATACCACCGACTCGGCGTTCACCTTCACGGTGTCGCCAGCCTCAGGTACGCAGTTCTATAACTTCCTGATTGAGCAGGCCGACGAGGCAGACCCCGAAGTCGAAGCCGACGTACTGCTCAGGGGCGGTTACGGCAACAAGGACAACGTGACCAATGCTACCACCGAGGGTACCATCTCCAAGACCTACTATGCCGAGCCTAACACCACCTACCAGATCTATGCCGTTGCTGCCAGCGACAAGGGCATCACTGGTGCCGTGACCGTGGTCTCGGTAACCACTTCCGACCAGTATGCCCCGGCTCTCATTGACGACCCGTTCGAGCCACTCAACGACGAGAAGGCTGTGGTGGTTAACTTCGACCAGGCAATAGAGCGTGGCACAGGCGACGTTAGCGCCATCTACTACAAGGAGTGGGACTGGGATCACACCGTAGTTGTGCCTTCCGATGAGATTGTCGTCGAAATCGAGGACAACATGGCAAAGTTCAGCGCACCTAACGTTCCCGACGGGGCCATCCTGGCCTTCTCGTGGGCTGCCGGTGCTTTCACCGATGCCAAGGGCAACCGCTGCGCATCGTTCACTTCCGTCTACAACGAGGAAGAGGACGAGTTCTTCGGGGCTGTCGTAGAGTGCAAGAAGGTGGCCTTTGAAATTCCTGACACGTGCTTTGCTGCCACCAACTCGGCATTCAAGAAGCCTGAGGAGTTCAACATTGTCATCAACTTCCCGTTCGACATCTTCACCATCGACGAAGTAAAGCATGCTGGCGACATCAAGGTTATCTACGAGAACGACAACAAGCGTATCGTCAACAACGTCAACCCCGACGCATGGACTGTTTCCGGCCGCCAGCTGAAGGTTAGCCTGCCTGAAGGCGTTACCGAAGGCGACAAGGTGTTTGTTCAGCTCGAGGAAAGCATTATTTACGATGTCTATGGCAATCCTAACCAGAAATACGAGGCCAACGACAACGTGTGGTGGATGTATGTCACCGCCACGGTCGACGACATCGTGGGTACCTATACCCTGAAGATGATCTCCTACTTCGACGAAAGCAAGACCGTTTTCGACGCAAGCACAGTGACCATCGAGACCACCGACAAGCCCAACGGCCTGCTGCTGAAGAACTTCTGGTTGGAGGGCTACGACGTGGAGGCCACCTACAACCTCGCCACAAAGATCCTCACCATTCCCACCGACCAGCCTATTGGCGTGTACACCGATGAGGACGGCTCCTACGGTCTGCTGTTCACCAACGCTGCCGCCGATGCCGACGTTGAGTTCACCATCGATCTGGACAACGGCACCATGACCTGCACCGGCATGTGGGGCATCTACGCCTTCGATGCCGCCTACGAGAAAGAGGTAGGATGGTTCGAAGTGGCTGCCGCATCAATGCTGGCTAAGAATGCTGCTGCTGTACGCAAGGCAGGCATGAGCATGAATGCCGGTAAGCTGAAGAAGAGCGCCAACAAGATTGTGCGCAAGTAATAAGCAAAACGCAAGATCCTCTTTTTCTCCGTCACTGCGAACGGGGGGAAAGAGGATTTTTTGGCGTTTTTAAGTAACTATCCAAAATTAATTGACATAATGTTTGCACAAAAAGCCCGAAGGGCTGATGAGAATACAGGCAGGGGTGAAACCCCTGCAAAAATGGCGGAAACGGTAGCCCTGAAGGGGCGATAGAGCTTTCTGCCACCCCATCGGGGTTGCGTTGACATACCTGGTTTAGCAGGGATTCTACCCCTGCCTGTAATCTTAACACCCCTTCGGGGCTTGCATTCTGAATAATATAAACTAATTGTGTTCACTAACTTAAACGAAAGATATACAATAATGACAAAGAGATTATCGCTTCTGACACTTGCCGCGGCACTGCTTGTAAATAGCCAGGCCTCCGACGTCACCCCCGAGCAGGCTGCTGCTGTGGCTAAGGAACAGGTGAATGGTGAGGTGACCAGCGTCAGAGCCTTCAGCCATGAGGGAGAGAAGGCATACTATGTGGTGGAATTCCGCGAGGGAGGATGGGTGATGGTGTCCGCCGACGACATGTCGCGACCCATCATTGGCTACAGCCCCACCGACCGCTGGCCGTCAGCATCCGACATGCCCGACAACTTCCGGGGCATGATGGAGTGCTATGCCCGCGAGGTTATCGACAACAAGCGGCTCGTAGGCCAGCGCCACCCGGAATGGGAGCCTGACAAGCGGGCTGCCATGGCACGAGCCAAGGCCGCCACCGACGCTGAGCTGAAGGTGCCACTCATCAAGGTGGACTGGAGCCAGGGCGGACGATACAAGAAATACTGCCCCAAGGACAGCAAGGGACAGGCAGTGGTGGGATGCGTGGCTGTGGGCATGGCTCAGGCCATGAGCGTGGCACGTTGGCCCGAGCGCCCAGTAGGCAGCTATGCCTACACCAGCGACACCTACGGCAGCCTCTATATAAACTACGACAATGAGCCTGCCTACAACTGGGATGCCATCATCTCAGGTGCCAACGACCTCGACGACGTGGCACGCCTGCTATGGCACTGCGGCGTTTCCATCAACATGAACTACGGTGTAGACGGCTCTGGCACACAGACTCATTACATCGTCTCTGCCCTGCAGCGTAATTTCAACTATCCGCAAAGCGTGAAATACTATTCGCGCGGCAGCTACGACGGCGACTGGACGGAACTCATTGTCAACGAGCTGCGCGAAGGCCGCGCTGTGGCATACAGCGGATATGATACAAAGGGCAATTATGGCCATTGCTTCAACATCGATGCCTACGACGGTTCGTTCTTCCATGTCAACTGGGGCTGGGGAGCTTCCTACAACAAGGACTCATGGTTCTCTATCGACGGCCTGAAAGACCCGAACATGCAGATGAACTACGATTCCAACCACGGAGTGGTGGTGGGCATACGAGCACCGTCGCCCTATCCCAGCAACATCACCCTGAGCGCAAAGACTGTGCAGGCAGGACAGCCGGCAGGCACCGTGGTGGGCAACGTTGTTGTGGAGAGCGAAGCCGAAAACCCCGTGTACAGCTACGCCCTGAAGGGCAAGTACAGCGCCCGCCAGCATAAGTATCTCGAGGCTCCGTTCAATGTGGTCGACAACCAGTTGGTGACAACCAAGGAACTTGAGGTGGGTACGCAGACGGTGACCATAACCGCAACCAACACGCAGAACAAGCACTCCATAGAGCGCACGTTCAACATCAGCGTCACCGAAGGCCCGGCAGGCATCGCCGAGGTGGAGTTCACAGAGCTTTCCCGCCGCTACTTCTCTCCGTCGGGAGCAGAGCTGCAGTCCGCCCGCCCAGGCCTTAACATCCTGCGCATCTCACAGCCCGACGGCACCACCAAGACCGTGAAGGTAATGAAGTAACTTAAAAAGCTCAACTTCCGCAAGTGACGATAACCAAGTATGGGCTTACTGGCCTTTCAGGCCGTAATGTAGGGACTTACTTTATGTATGTCCGCATATCCGCATAGAATCGGACATACATAAAGTAAGTCCCTACAGAAAAAGGTATTTATAGAACATTTATAAAGTATGAAAAGAACTGTATTCTCACTCCTGCTGCTGACGGCTGTCGTGGCCGTCAGCGCCCAGAAATACGAACCTAACACCAAGTGGCCCTACCTCTACGAAAACTTCGAGCAGGGAACCATCTACTTCCAGGACAACCAGAAAAACAGCAGCACAGAGCTTAACGTACACCTCTGGGGCAATGCCCTGCACTATCTGGGCTCCGACGGAAAGATATACCAGAGCAACGACAAAAACGTAATGCGCGTCGAGATAGGCTCCGACGCCTACCTCTTCTGCGACCATCAGCTCATGCAGATCGTGAGCACCGAGGGCACCGCGGTATTGGTGAAGCTCACCAAGGGCGAGTTCGACAGCATGCAGTCGGGTGGCGGTGCCTACGGCGCAAGCCTCAACTCGTCGGCAAGCCGCGACCTCTCGTCGCTCGACCTCGGAGGCCTTGACACCCCGGAGTTAGGCAAGATGCTACAGGAGAAAAACGACGGCCGCATAATCCCCACCTCCATACACTACTACTTCATCCTCGGCGGACAGCAGGTGGAGGCCACCAAGAAGGGCGTGGAAAGACATGTGGGCAGCGACAAGGTTGCCGACCTTCAGAAGTTCGTCAAGGAAAACAAGATAAAGTGGAAGAAGGAAGACTCCCTCGCCGCCCTCCTGAAATTCCTCGCCAATTAGCAAGCGCGGGAGTGTCTGTTAACGACAACCAAAACAACTAATGTGTCCACTTTAAAAAGTCAACAAATGGAAGCAACAACTAAAAAACTACGCGCAGCCGCTCCCCTCCCTTGTAGGGGAGGGGTTGGGGGTGGGGTCAGTATCTTCTTCGCTGTCAGGATGTTACAGACCCCACCCCTGCCCCT
>JAFSKJ010000095.1 GCA_017449025.1 Prevotella sp.
TTTTTGGGCGAAAGCGGGTGCAAAGGTACACACTTTTAGGATTCCCACCAAATTTTTCGGCAATTATTTTCAGGGAAAACACGAAAATTCTTATCTTTTTGACATAGGTCAAGAGAAAGAATGACGTACACCATATATAATATAATATGATTATCCGCAAAGATACCACCAAAGCCCAAAGGGCTGATAAGACCACAGGCAGGGGTGCCGCTCCAGCTCCGCTAGCTTGCTACCGAAGGGACGCAAGAACCCCTGCAAGTCAGCGGCGTGAAGGCAACCCCAAAAGGGTGACAGAAGAATCCTGCCGCCCTTTCAGGGCTAATGTATACGCTTCCGTTTACAGGGGTTCTTGCGTCCCTTCGGTAGCAAGCCAGCGGAGCTGGAGCGGCACCCCTGCCTGTAGTCTGTTGCCCCTCTGGGGCATTAGGCTGTGCATGGGAACCTTCCATGAGGTGTAAGCAAGTCTAATCTGGGTACAACATATTGATTTCCTATTATAGTGACATCCGAGTTGACAGGATGTGTCAGCCTTGTGTCACCCGTGTCACCCTTGAAAAAGGCTGCAAACGCCCTGTACATCGGCGTTGTGTCAGCGTGTCAACCCATTTTTCAATTTTTTCTTGTTTACGAGCTTATTTGTTAAGATATTATAATTTCGATGAAATGTAAGCAAGATGTACTTTTCGAGGTGGTAGTTCGACGTGCGATTGAGCAAATGAAATGTTTGTGCACTTAGAGATGCACGGTGCAAAAATACGGAAAAAAAGCCGTATGGCCAAACGTTTCGGTGAAAAAGTTTGGCTAAACGGCTTTTTTGTAGTATTTTTGCACGCTGATTAGCTTAAACAACATAGACAAACAAGAAGAAAAGATGATTAAAGTTGGAATACTTGGTGCGGCAGGCTACACCGGCGGTGAGCTTATCCGCCTGCTGCTCAACCACCCCGAGGCAGAGATAGTGTTTGCAAACTCAGAGAGCAATGCCGGCAACCCGGTGTCGGATGTGCATGAAGGATTGGTTGGCGACACCGACCTGCTGTTCACCGACCAGATGCCCTTCGACCAGGTGGACGTGGTGTTTTTCTGCTTCGGCCACGGCAAGAGCGAGCAGTTTCTGAAAGAGCACACCATACCCGGCCGTGTGAAGATTATCGACATGGCTCAGGACTTCCGCATCAAGGGCAGCCACGACTACGTGTACGGCCTGCCCGAGATAAACCACGACGAGATAGCACAGGCGCAGCATCTTGCCAACCCCGGCTGCTTTGCCACCGCCATACAGTTGGCACTGTTACCCGCGGCTAACCTCAACCTGCTGAAGCATGACGTCAGCGTTAACGCCATCACCGGCTCGACAGGAGCAGGCCAGAAGCCTGGCGCCACCACCCACTTCTCGTGGCGCTCAGACAACCTGAGCATCTACAAGCCTTTCCAGCACCAGCACATAGCCGAGATACGTCAGTCGCTGAAGCAGGTGCAGGGCTACTTGGATGCCGACATCGACTTCATTCCCTACCGCGGCGACTTCGCCCGCGGCATCTTCTGTACCGCTGTTGTCCGCACAAAGGCGCCGATAGAAGACATTGTAGAGGCCTACAAGGACTTCTATGCCGATGCGGCCTTCACTCACTACTCAGACAAGCCCATCGACCTGAAGCAAGTGACGAACACCAACAAGGCACTGGTGCACTGCGAGAAGTACGGCGACAAGCTGCTCATCACCTCCGCCATAGACAACCTGCTGAAGGGAGCCGTGGGCCAGGCCGTACAGAACATGAACATAATGTTCGGAATAGACCAGACCACAGGCTTGCGTCTCAAGGCCTCAGCATTCTAAAAAGAATATGGACGAGGCAAAGATGGAAACCTGCGTTGCCGACGCAGTGATGCTGCTGAAGCAGCTTATTGCCACTCCCAGCGTCAGCCGCGATGAGAGCGAGGCAGCCACCCTGCTGCAGAAGCAGATGGAGGCATGGGGGATGACCTGCCGCCGCGAGGGCAACAATGTGTGGACGGTGGCCGCAGGCTACGACGAGACGCGCCCCACGCTGCTGCTCAACGCACATATAGACACGGTGAAGCCCGTGGCCACATGGACCCTCGACCCCTTCACCCCGACTATCGACGGCGACCGTCTCTACGGCCTTGGCAGCAACGACTGCGGCGGAGGCTTGATGGCTCTGCTGCAGGCGTTCCGGCTGCTCAGCAGCAAGCCCCAGCAATACAACCTCATCTACCTTGCCTCTGCCGAAGAGGAGGTGTCGGGCAAGAATGGACTGAGCAGCGTCATTGGCATGCTTCCGAAGATTGACGTGGCCATCGTTGGCGAGCCTACAGGCTTACAGCCGGCAACGGCAGAGAAAGGACTGATGGTTATCGACGGCTATGCCGACGGAGTGTCGGGACATGCCGCCCGTCAGGAGGGAGTGAACGCCATCTACGAAGCCCTTGACGACCTGCTGTGGCTTCGCGACTACCGTTTCAGCCGCACCAGCCCGCTGTTAGGCGACACGCGCATGACTGTGACGGTGATAGAAGCCGGAACGCAGCACAATGTCGTTCCCGACCGCCTGCATTTCGTGTTAGACGTGAGGCCTACCGACTGTTACGACAACGAGGAGCTGTTCCGTTTTCTCTGTTCGAAGATGAAGAAATGCCGCTTGGAAGCCCGCTCCTTCCGCCTGCGCTCGTCGGCCATTGCCGAAAGCCATCCCTTGGTAAAACGCTGCATAGACATGGGGCTGAAGCCCTTTGGCTCCCCCACCCTCTCCGACCAGGCACTGATGCCCTGGCCGTCGCTGAAGTTAGGTCCCGGCGAGTCGTCGCGCAGCCACTCTGCCGACGAGTACATCTGCATAACGGAAATCCGCCAGGCAATCGGGCTTTACCTGCGACTGCTTGACGGACTTACTATCTCCCCAACCATGCCTCAGGATTGAGCTTTGCCGTCTCTCTGCGCAACTGGAACTGCAGTATGCTGCCCGCACTCAACCGCCCTATAGACTGGCGTGTGGAGACCCTGTCACCCTTCTTTACCGACACCGACGACAGGTTACAGTAGACGGAGATATAACTGCCGTGTCGCACGAGCACCACCGTCTGTCCGCCAATGTTGGCCACATAGCTCACCTCTCCGTCGAATATACTCCTTACGTTGGCATCGCCTTGTCCCTGTAGGGAAATGCCCTTGCTGTCGAGCGTAACCTTTGTTCCCGTAGGACTATACTGTCCGAATCGTGTTACTATGCGATAAGGCCCCGTGATGGGTATTGGCAGGCGTCCTTTGTTGCGCTCGAAGCTGCCGCTGATTCGCCGGTCCTCCTTAGAGACGGTATATACCTCGGTGCTGGAGCGTTTTGTCTCGGTTATCTCCCTTTCGCGCGCCTTCGCGTCGGCTGCAGCCCGCCGCTCCACGTCCTTTCGCTCCAACTCAGCCGCCTTTGCAGCGCGCTCGGCAGCAGCCTTCTCCTGTGCGTTCTTGCGCGCAGCCTCCCTTGCCTGCTGCTTAAGTCTTTCCTCCTTTGCCTTTGCAGCAGCAATGCGACGAGCATCCTCGCGCGCCGCAGCCTCGGCCGCAGCCTTCTTGCGAGCCAGTTCCTCAGCCCTTCGCTTAGCCTCTTCGGCAGCCACTTGTTGGCGCATCTCCTCCTCTGCCCGCTTACGTGCGTTCTCCACCTCGATGGCTATCAGGCGGTCGATCTGTGCGTTCAGGGCGGCATCCTTCTTGCGCTCCTGTGCAATAATACCCTGTATGGTTTTCTGCTCCCTTTGCAGCGAGCTTACCATGTTCTTCTGCTCTTCTTGCTTGGTTTCCAGCTGCTGGTGCTCTCTTACTCCGCGTGCCAGCAGTGCGTCTTTCTGCCTCTTGTTGTCCACCAGCTCCTGCTGCTTGGCCTCCACCTCCTGTTGCTTCGACTTCACGGCCTCTCCCTGCGCCCTCTGGTATGCGGCATACTCGCGCACGAACCGCTGTCGGCGATACATCTGCGTGAAGTTGTGAGCGCTGAATATGAAGAGCAGCTTCGACTCAATGGAGCGGTTGCGGTGCATGTATCGCATAGACGACATATACCGCTGGCGGCGCTGCTCCAACTGCTTGCCGAGAGTGTCGAGCTGCTGGTTGAGAAGGGCAATCTTTCCGTCGAGCGAGGTAATGTCGCGGCGTATGGTGTCGATGGTTTTCTCCTTGTCGGCAATCTCGTTGTCGATCACCATGAGGTTCTGCAGTCGCTTCTTCACGTCGCGCTCGTTGTTGAGCAGCCGTTGCTCCTGCTCCTTGATTTTTGTGCGCACCTTCTGCCGCTCGTTCTGCATATCCTTGACCTCCGCCTTGTTGACAGCATCCTTTGCGGCCTGCTTTGCCGCCTTGTCGCCCGCCTCGCGCACCCGCTGCTGCTTGGTGTCCTTGACACTGTTGCGCTGCTTGCCGGAGGCTTGGCGTACTGTGGTGGTTTTCTTCCGCTGTGGCGCAGCCGACTTACGCGCCGCAGTCTTCGTGACGGTGGCTTTCCGCTGAGTAGCACCCCTCTTCTGCTGAGCCGTAACGGTCAGCAGGACAAGGAGCAGAAATAGCAGTAGCTTAAGTCTTCTCACGCGGCAACGGTTTTCTGCTTTGTGTTATAATGCCATGAACCTGCGCAGAATATCATCGACAGACACCTCCCGGTACTTTGCCGACACCTCGGTGCGAGGCTCCCATTCACGGTCGTTGTCAAGATAGCTGAGCTTAATGCGCATCTTGACCTCCTTGGCTTGGATGTGTGTCTGCTTGTCGGTGCTGTTCATGCTCACGGTCATGTCAGTGGGCAGCATCTTGTCAAGAGTATTCTTCAGCGGCGAATATTCCAGATAGTCCCATGTGAGCTGAGTCTCGTTCTCGGCTCCGTCGTATGAGATGTTGGTCATCTTGGCTCGTGAATCTTCCTTGCCTATGAGCCATTTGTAGGCCATGGGGTTTTTCTCGAACGATATGACAGCATCCTCTTCGCCGTCGAACACCTTGAACTTTTCCATGTCGGTAGACGTGAGCACGTTGCGGTTGGGCAAGAACAGCTCACCCCAGAAGAGGGCCTGGATGGAGTAGAAGTTGAGTCCGCTGTTGCGCATGAAGTCGATGTCGCCGTAGACACGCTTCATGTACTGCTTGTTTATGCGGTCCATGACGAGCACATACTCGCGAGTGAACTCAATGCGTGCAGCCTCGACGAAGCCGAATGCCATGAGCTGCAGCCTAACCACGTTGTCGCGCTGCATGCGCAGGTTTCCCGTAAGCGTAACGGACTGCTGTCCCACGTCGACGGTGAACTTCACCTTCGAGGTTACAAACTCGTCGTGCCTTGTAGAGTCATTAACGCTTTCGAGCAGGGTGGACTCTGCAGCAGGTCTTACCACCTTTGTCTGCTGTGCCTGCGTCTCAGCCACCTTCTTGTGTGAGGCGCACGAACTAATAATCAATGGCATTGCCAGTGCGGCAATCTTAAGGATTCTGGATGGTTTCATCATTCTTTAATGTATTTACGGAGTTTTATTTTTCTTATAAGTACCTTATTATCGTCGTCTGCCGACAGTTTCTTTGCCTCTAACCACAGGTCAACAGCCCGGTTGGTGTCGCCGCACTGTGCATAGATGTCTCCTGCATGCTCTATGATAACAGCAGAGCTGTCGCTATCGTTCTGCAGAGCCTGGTCTATGTATATCCTTGCCTCTGCAAAGCGCTGCTGGCGGAAGAGAATCCAGGCGTATGTGTCGAGGTATGTAGGGTTCTTGGGTTCGGCAGTGATTGTTGTCTTACTCATAGCCTCGGCTTTGTCAAGGCTCTCACCTTCTACGCTGAGGTAATAGGCGTAGTTGTTCAGGCATCCTATGTTGTCCTGTTTCCACTGCAGGCATGAGTCGTAGGCCTCATAGGCCTGCTGCTTAAGGCCCTTCTCATGGAGCAGGTCGCCCATGATGGCATAGAAGTCGCTGACGATGGCCGGGTTGCTATTCTCGTTGATTACGCCGATACCATTCTGGAAAGCTCCGAGGGCCTCTTCCTTCTGTCCGTTCTGGTAGTAAGCCATGCCCTGATAGTAGTAAAAGGCCATCTCCTCAGGGTTGTACTGCCTTGCCGTCTTGCAAAGCTCAATAACCCGGTTACGGTCTTCTGCACTCCATGCGTAGCTCACCAACTGCAACCTTGCCGCGGCATTGTCGGGAGCTATGGCGAGCACCCTTTCAAGCATTGTGGAGATGGTGTCGCGTGGCATTTGCTTCAAGTCCATATATGTTGCGCAGAGTATGGCTATGTCGGCATCGGGCTGTGGCTGCCGCAGCACTTTGCCGAAGAGCTGCAGCACGCGCGTGCTGTCACCTCCTTCGGCCTCGCTCTTCTGTATCTGCTCCCGGAAGAGCTGTATGCGTGTATCCTGTGTAGCGTTGCGGTTGAGCAGCATACGCTCGAAGAGCGAGTCGGCCACGGTCTCATTGGCATCGACGTTGCTATAGTAGTTGTAGAGTGCCACTAATGCCCTCATGTTATCGGGTTCTTCGTCGAGTATTCCTTCCAGCATGCTTACCCCCTGTTTCTTCTGCTTGCCCTGCAACAGCATGTTTGCATATTCGGCGCGGTAGTTCATGTCGTTAGGGTACTTGTCGGCCAGGGCCTTCAGCTCGGCAACGGCAGCCGTGTGGTTGCCCATGGTGTTGTATATCTCACTCTTGGTCACAGACAGGCGTGCACCCTTGCCGTTAAGCTCTTCCAGGCGATTCAGCAGGTCGATGGCCTTCTGATAGTGCTCCATCTGTATGTTGAGCTGCAGCAGAGTCTCGATAATGTCCTCACGGCTCTTGTCAAGTGCCACGAGCTTCTCGTAGGTCTCTGCAGCATTCTCATAGTCGTTATTGGCATAGTAGGCCTCTGCCAAGGTCTCAAGATAAATGGGATTGGTGCTGTCGTAGCTCACTGCACGACTGAGATAATCAAGTGCGCGGTCGCGGTCTTTCAGTGCATTGTAATACTGTGCCAAAAAGAACAAGGTCTCCGAGGCGTCGGGGCGTATTTCCAGACAGTGGCGCAACAGGTCGAAGGCAGCAGTTTGATTGCCCTTGTGGCGCTGCACCATAGCCTCAAGGAAGAATGCGTCGTAACGCTGCGACAGTTCGTCGACCACAACACCAGAGTCTGCCTCCTGAGCCAAACAGCCCAAGGCCAGCCATAATGTCGCAACTATCGTCAGTACCCTTCTCATCTTCTCATGTTTCCGCCCGGCAGTATCACTTCACTCCAGTGTGTCCGTAGCCGCCTTCGCCGCGTTCTGTATCGTCGAGTGCGTCGACAACAGCCAGTTCCACTTGTTCGTAGCGGGCAATCACCATCTGAGCTATCCGCTCACCGTCGTTCACAACAAAATCCTTGTCCGACAGGTTTATGAGCACCACGCCCACTTCTCCGCGATAGTCGGCATCGACAGTGCCCGGGGCATTGAGCACCGTGATGCCATGTTTCAGCGCAAGGCCGCTGCGCGGACGTACCTGGGCCTCGAAGCCTGCCGGCAGGGCTATGTGAAGCCCTGTAGGGATGAGGCGCCGCTCCATAGGATGCAGGGTCACAGGCTCGCTGAGGTTAGCACGCAGGTCCATGCCGGCACTCTGCGCTGTGGCGTAAGCAGGTAGTGGCTGATGACCCTTATTCACTACTTTTACTGTCATCTCTCTTAATAATACTCAGTTTTAAAATGCAAAAGTAGTGAATTATATTCAAACCACCATCACATTTCCCTTTATTTTATATATTTTTGCGATTTGAGCTATCTGTACATCAGTGTTACCAGACGCTGAGGCGCAAACATCTCTTCTGCCACCTGCCGTATGTCAGCTGCGCTGACAGCATCGATACGCTCAAGCATTTGTTCCCTGCTACGCAGCTCTCCATAGTGCAGATATAGCTTCCCGAAGTCGAGTGCAGCCTGTTCCCGGTTGTCGCCAGCTATCAACACCTGCCCTTTCATTTGCTGCTTGGCGGCAGCAAGCTGAGCCGCACTGATGGGCTTGTCGATGAGTCTGTCCAACTCTCGTCGCACCAGCTTCAGACAGCGATTGATGTCGGCATCGTCGCACCCGAAATACACGCCCCACACGCCAGTGTCGGTGTAGCTCACGCTGATTCCCTCCACTGTGTAAACCAGTCCATTACGTTCGCGTAGCGACTGGTTCAGGCGGGCGTTCATGGCAGGGCCTCCAAGCAGGTTGTTGAGCAGCGCCAAGGTGGTGTGCAAAGGGTGCTCGTAGGAGAATGCGCGCGTACCTATTATAATATGTGCCTGATGGGTGCCACGGCTAATGGCTATGGTCTCGCCTGAATGGGGAGGAGACGACAGATTTGCCCCATGACTCCCATTAGACCCATTAGCCCCATTAGCCCCATTAGCCAACTGGGAAATCCGAGAATCCTTCCCACCGGAAAGCCCTGCGCTGCTGATTGCTGCATTCAGCAGACTTTCCAGCCGGCCAAAGTCCACGTTGCCATAAGCGAAGAACACGGCATTCTGCGGCTTATAGTGCCTTTTGGCGAAAGCAAGCAGGCTGTCATATCGATACGTGCGCAGCTGCTCGGATTGTCCCAGCACGTTGTGTCCCAAGGGCTGGTTCTCAAACAGCAGGTTCTCGAACTCGTCGAAGATCAGCTCCGATGGCGAGTCGTTGTACGACTCTATCTCGTCGCACACCACCTCAATCTCGCGGTCGAGTTCCGGCTGGGGATAGGTGCTTGCAAAGACCATGTCGGTAAGCACATCTACGGCCCTGCGCAGGTGGTTGGCACCAATGGCGGCGTAGAACGTGGTGTCTTCCTTGGTTGTGAACGCATTAAGCTCTCCTCCCACAAGCTCCAGGGCATTGGCTATCTGCAGTGCTGTATGGCGGCTTGTGCCCTTGAATGTCATGTGCTCGCAGAGGTGTGCCATACCTTCCTCGCCCGGCATTTCATGGCGTGTGCCTGCAGCCACCTGATAGCCGCACCATACCACTGGCGACTCCGACTGAAGCAACACCACGTGCAGTCCAGACGGCAGTATTGATGTTTGGTACTTCATAATCGTGCGCAAAGTTACAAATTTTCTTCGAAACAAGGCTGCGGTTTCCATGTTTTTTAGTAATTTTGCAGTCGATAAGACAGAAGAGACGATGAACTGGCAACAACTGATTACCAACAAGCGCTTAGGACAGGAGCACCGCCACCCTGAGCGCCACGATGACCGTACAGAGTTCAAGCGCGACTACGACCGCCTGATATTCTCAGCCCCTTTCCGCCGCCTGCAGAACAAGACACAGGTATTCCCCTTGCCCGGCAGCATTTTCGTGCACAACCGCCTCACCCATTCCCTTGAGGTGTCGAGCGTGGGCATGTCGCTCGGCAACGATGTCGCCCGCCAGCTTACGGCTCGCACACCGTTGCTTGCCGACACCATGATCTCTGAGATAGGGCAGATTGTGGCTACGGCCTGTCTGGCACATGACATGGGCAACCCTCCCTTCGGACACAGCGGCGAGAAGGCCATCCAGGCTTTCTATACCGATGGCGGCGGCAGCGACCTGCAGCGGCATGTAAGCCACGGATTCTGGGACGACATCACCCACTTTGAGGGCAATGCCAACGCCTTCCGTCTGCTCACCCACCAGTTCTGCGGCCGCAGGCCCGGTGGCTTTGTAATGACTTACTCCATGCTCGCCAGCATTGTGAAGTATCCCTTCTCATCTTCGGCAGCAGGCAAAAAGGGCAAGTTCGGTTTCTTCTGCACAGAGAGAGATGTGTTCCGCCGCATTGCCGACGAGCTGGGGCTTGTCTGCCTGTCGGCTCCCGGCGACCCACTCCGCTACGCCCGCCATCCGCTGGTATACCTCGTAGAGGCTGCCGACGACATCTGCTATGAAATCATGGACCTTGAAGACGCGCACAAGCTCAAGATACTCTCACTCGAAGAGACCATGAGCCTGCTGCTCGGCTTCTACGACGAGGCAGGCCAGGAGCGGCTGCTAAAGCGCATCAAGGACGAGGGGCTGACTGACGACAACGAGAAGGTGGTTTACTTGCGCTCATGCGTCATCGGCCTTCTGGAGAACGAGTGCGCCAAGGTATTTGTTGAAAACGAGGAGCAGATACTTGCCGGAACGTTCGAGGGCAGTCTCATTGACAAGATAAGCGAAATGCCCCGCAACGCCTACCGCCGTTGCTGCAAGCTCTCCGTAGAGCGCATTTATCGCAGCAAGCCCGTGCTCGACGTTGAGCTGTCGGGCTACAAAATCATACAGACGCTGCTGGAGCAGTTCACAGAAGCCGCCGTCCACCCCGAGCGTTTCTACTCTAAACAGCTTATAGCCCGTGTCAGCAGCCAATACGACATTCAGAGCGCAGACCTTGAAACCCGCCTGATGGCTGTCATCGACTACATCAGCGGCATGACCGACGTCTACTCCCTCGATGTCTACCAGAAAATCAACGGAAGCTCCCTTCCCATAGTCTGAGGCACCTTTTTGTCAGGCAAAGCCCGTAAGCCTTGCCTAACTAAAAGACCCCTGAGCATTAAGAGGCTCAGGGGCACGGAACATTATATTTTAGTAGCTGTTTTTTATTCGAACACAAGACCCTCAGTGGGATACTTATACCAGTCGGTGGCATTTTCGTGGTTCACAGCCCACTCAGCAAACGAATGGCCAAGCTCACCCGAAGTGCCCTGATATGCGCCAGTAATCACGTTGTCTTCCATAAAGCCAATGTTCTGCCACTCTATTGGGTATTTAAAGGAACTCTTCTCACCATCCACCATAAATGTCTTCGGCACGCAGATAGCCCACGGATAGTTCTCGGAAAGCTCTTCATAATCTGAGTTGGAACTCGTGATGGTATTATTCAACACCTGTTCGTACTTAAACGGAACAGTGTGGACTTCCCACCATCCACCGTTGAAACTCTCCACGATGAAGAAATCCATGTTCTCCTGAACAAACATCTTGGCATCATCCTCGGTCAGCATGGTAAGGTGGTAAGTCACTGATTGGGACTCGACATAGTCTTTATAAGGATATTCGTCGGTTCTTTCCACTGTGTTGTAGAACCAATTCTGTACCATACCGTCGGTGCCTACTTTCCTGCCGATAGCCCAGTGCACATTGTTTGTAATTTTGAGGACGAGTGCGTCGGTGGCATCTTCGCTGAGAACAGTGTTGTCCACAAGGCCTTCTTCGCCGGGTATGATGTCAAAGCTGCCGGCATTCGAGGGAAGCCCTGAGTCGAATGAGCCATCCATGGTTATCGACGCCACATCCCTGCTGAGCAACCCCTTGATGCGCAGCGCGGCAGCAAGCTGCTCCCTGGCTCCCACAGCATCAAGGCTTATTGTCAGGGTCACTTCCTTACCATTGATGGTGGGAGTTACGGTGAAGACAGCGTCGTTGAAGTCGTAGTCGCCCACCTGCGGGTAGTTATCCTCAAAGCAGTAGACATACGCCATAGGCTCAGAAGGAACCTCTTCCTCTTCCGGCTCGCCATTATAGGCCGAGCCACAGCCATTGTCAGTAAACTCCACGTTTGCTCCGTTGTATGTCACCATAGTAGCGCCAGTCTCAGCATCAAGGCGGTAGTAGGGCTGTGAGCCAATCTCGCCGTTAGCCTGCTGTTCGGCACTCTTGTCGCTGTAGCCGAAGTCGAAGTGGCTGTCGGTGGCTACATACAGATGGCCGAAATAGTTGGCCACGAAGCCCTGGTTGGGGTCAACATCACTACCACGAACAATCTCCTTGGCCTGGAACACAGCGTAGTCGTCATCGGCGGGGCCATAAATACCGTAATTGTCCTTAGTGATGGCCATATATGCCGTACCTGTCACCTGGAACAACGAGCCAGAACCCAAGACGAGGTATCCGGGACCGAAGAACTCAAAGTCGGTTGTTACCACCGAGCCGCCGCCATTCACCTGGAAACAGTTATTACTGGTATCACCGAGTCCAAGATAGAACCTGTCATTGACAATCAGTTTGCAATTATTGATTACATCAATGCTTCCAGCCTCATAGGTGAAGTTCTCTGTAGTGTAGGTTCCATCATTGTGCCATGTACACTGGTTGCTGTTCACCACTGTTTCTCCACTGACCGTGATAGTTGCGCCGCTCTCGTTGTAGAAGTCTGCGCTTCCCTCCACGCCAACAGACCCTGCCGTTGCATTGCCCGTATTGATGAAGAGCGAGTTGGCGTTCTTCACCCCAATCTCGCTTGCTACTTGCAGCGAGTTGGTGTTCAAGAACTGTGCTTCCTCGTCAATTGTCAGAGTACCCACCTGCATCAGGTAGTTGTTCACCGTCTGGCTGTAGTCGTCAACGTGATATTCACCGCTGACAGTAATGGTTCCATTGTTGATTAAGATACCGTTATCGGCATTGGGATTGGTGTAATACTGACTAGAGACTACACTATAGATATTAAATGAATTAGAGACAATGGCACCCCTGTTATAGAAGTGTGCAACAGCATTGACGTCACCATTCAGCGTGGCACCCTCAGCAATGTAGATATTGATGTCCTTGTTTTGGAAGACCAACGGCATAGTAACATTAGCACCGGGCAGCAAATAAATATTGGTATTATTGTTCACACCCACTTTTGAAATGTTGTATGTGCCTTTGGCAAAGTACAGGTTGGCATTGCCCATCCACACATTTATCTGGGTGTCGCTTTCCGTCACAAAGAAATTACCGCTTTGCGTTTCGTAATACAAATCCTCGTTTTTGGCATCTCCGGGTATCGCAGTGGCAAACTTGTCTGCACTGGGCATGTCGGGGAAGTCATAGTCGTGAGCCTTAATCTTTGTCGGGAAAGCACGCGCAGCAGAGGGTCTGCTGTCGCCAATAGTTGTCTCAAGCTTGCCGTTCTGTATTGCCGTGGGGTAAACAGACATGTAGTTCTTGCTGTCGTAGAGCGCCACGTATGCGTATGGCGTAGCAAGCGGATAGCTGATGGCAGTCTCAAGACTCTGGCCGTTGACCACTGTTCCCTGTCCGAGGAGAGTCAGTCCAGAAGTGTTTCCGATGGGATTGCCGTCGTAAATCCTTACCTTATAAGTCTCGCTACCCGGCTGTTTTACCGTCACCTTTACAGATGCCGTACCCATGGTGGCCCATGTGTGGTTCTCATCGACGTTCTTCACAGGGAAAGTCTTTTTCACAAGATCCTTGTATGCATCAGCGTCGAAATAATCCTCTTTGCACGACGTTACTCCCAACGTTAGCAAAGCCAATCCAATGTATAAATTTCTCTTCTTCATATTGCAATATAAATTCACGTATTCTATAGTTTTGTTGTGCAAATTTAGGAAAAAAATCAATACGACAATACTTTCTTTAAGTAAATTAATACTATTTAACCGAAAAGGCTTAGGTGTCTCGCCACTTTTTGTTACTTTTGCACTTGCTAAGCAAACAATAGTGATGACAGACATAACACAAAACACGATAGACATAAACAACATTCTGCGCAGTAAGATGGGCAGCAAGTCACGTTTTGTCCCCAGCTTTCTTACGAACTGGCTCAAGCGGCTGGTTCACCAGGACCAGGTGAACGCCTTCCTGTGGGACAGCCGCGACAAGGTGGGCACAGAATGGCTGGAAGAGTGTGTGCGATACTTAGACATGACTCTTGAATTCGAGGGGATAGAGAACCTGCCGCCGAAGGATGACGGGCGCCTCTACACCTTTGTAAGCAACCACCCCCTTGGCGGCGTGGATGGCGTGGCACTCGGAGCCATCATCGGACGCCACTACGACTCCCGCTTCCGCTATCTTGTCAACGACCTGCTCATGAACCTTCCCGGCCTGGCCCCCCTCTGCATACCTATAAACAAAACAGGCAAGCAGAGTCGCGACTTCCCCATGATGGTGCGTGCAGGCTTCGAGAGCGACAACCACATGGTTATGTTCCCTGCCGGAATATGCTCACGCCGCAAAAACGGCGTGATACGCGACTTACCGTGGTCAAAGACCTTCATATCAAAAAGCGTAGAGTACAAGCGCGATGTGGTGCCCATACACTTCAGCGGACAAAACTCCGACTCGTTCTACCGCCTGGCCAACTTCTCCGACCGCTTCCTGCCGTTCAACGTGGCCATGCTCTATCTGGTGGACGAGATGTACAAGAACGTTCATAAGACATTCCGAATAACATTCGGCAAACCAATACCCTGGCAAACTTTCGACAAGTCGAAAAGCCCTGTAGAATGGGCACAATGGGTGAGAGAAACAGTCTACAATCTACCATTATGGAAAAACCAATAATTGCCCCCATACCCAAGGAGGTGCTCAAGAGCGAGCTGACACCAGACCGCAGGCTCCGCATGACAAACAAGAGTAACAACCAGATATACGTTGTCACAGCCCACAATGCGCCAAACGTAATGCTTGAGATTGGCCGTCTGCGCGAGACAGCCTTCCGCGAGGCTGGCGGCGGTACGGGAAAGGAAACCGACATCGACGAGTTTGACACCTGCGAAAACTGCTACAAGCAGCTCATTGTATGGAACCCGGAGAACGAGGAGATCATCGGAGGCTACAGGTACTTGGAGGGTACAGCCTGGGAGTTTGACGACAAGGGGCAGCCAATACTGGCCACAAGCCACATGTTTCACTTCTCGCAGAGGTTCATCGACGAGTTCATGCCCTACACCATTGAGCTGGGACGCTCGTTTGTATCGCTGCCGTACCAGAGTTCGCGCATGGGTTCCAAAAGCCTGTTCGCCCTCGACAACCTGTGGGACGGACTGGGGGCACTGACCGTCATCAAGCCTAACGTGAAGTATTTCTTCGGAAAGATGACAATGTACCCAAGCTACATCCGCAAAGGGCGCGACATGATACTCTATTTCCTGAAGAAGCACTTCGACGACAAGGACCGCCTCATCATCCCCGACAAACCGCTGGAAATAGAGTCCGACGAGAAAGAACTCGCGGCACTCTTCTGCAAGGACAACTTCCGTGAAGACTACCGGATACTGAACCGCGAGATACGCGCCCTGGGCTACAACATCCCGCCACTGGTAAACGCATACATGAGCCTCTCGCCAACGATGAAGCTCTTCGGCACCGCCATCAACTACGGCTTCGGCGATGTGGAGGAGACCGGCATACTCATAGCCATCGACGAGATACTGGAAGAAAAGCGTGTCCGGCATATCGACTCCTTCATAAAGGAGCATCCTGAGGCACTTACCATCACCAGCGGTGCCAACAAGGTGATATACAAAGAAAGGCAATGAAGTAATCTACAAAGACAAATAATGAAACAACTACTACTAACCGTGGCCGTGCTTGCTACCATTGCCGTAGGCAGCACGGCCCAGAACCCGCATAAGGGTGACTATGGCTACCTGTTTTGCCACATGAACGGCAACGGCCGTGCTTGGACGGCTTACGCTCTGAGCCGCGACGGCCTGCACTACCACGACCTGCTCAGAGGCGACTCCGTCTTCAGCGACTATGAGCACGCCCGCATCGAGGGTGCCACACGCGATGCCTACATCTTCCGCCGTCACGACTGCTCCGGCTACCTCATGCTCTGCACCGACATGAACGTGGGAGCCTTCAAGCGCCTCGGCAAGGAGGCTGAGTGGGACAACTACGGCATCTGCCTGCTGCGCTCCGACGACCTCATGCACTGGCAGTCCACATCTTTCGACTTTCGCCGCGGCAAAAGCATCTTCGCCAACTCGCAGGCAGAGAGTCCATATAAGAACTGGTCTACCATCAACCGCGTATGGGCACCACAGGCGGTCTGGGACCCCACCTACCAGTGGCCCGACGGCAAACGCGGCGGCTACTTCGTCTACTACTCCATGTGGAACCGCGCTGAGGAGAAGTACGACCGCATGTATTACAGCTATGCCAACGAGGAGTTCACCCAGCTCACCCAACCGCGCCTGCTCTTCGACTGGGGCTACGCCACCATCGATGCCGACATCAATTTCCTCGACACTGACCACCAGTGGCACATGATGATAAAGAAAGAGGGCGGCACGCCGGGACTCTTCACATCGGTTGCCCCAAAGCTCACCGGACCATGGCCCGAGCCCGTGGCCGACGACTACGTCAGCTTTGAGGGGAAGAAGAAGTGCGAGGGAGTGTCCGCATTCCAGATAGCAGGAAAGAGCGACTGGACCATTGGCTACATTGAGTATTCGTCACGCCCACGCAACTACCGCCTCTGCAAGGCCGACTCACTGATGCGCAACTTCCGCGAGCCGAGGAACATCGAGGGCGTCAGCGCCCCACAGCACGGCTCGTTCCTGAGCCTCACCAAGGAGGAGTACGACCGTCTGCAGGCATGGAGCGACGACTACTGCCAGACCACGACATCGAAACCCAGAAAAGAGATAACCCTTGCCGACGGCTGGCAGTTCTCACGCGACAGGCTGTCGTGGCAGACCGTAAGCGTGCCCCACGACTGGGCCATCAGCGGACCCTTCGACAAGAAGTGGGACCTGCAGACAGTGGCCATCGAGCAGAACGGCGAGAAAGAGGCCACCGAGAAGTCCGGACGCTCAGGAGCACTGCCATGGATAGGCAAAGGCTACTACAAGCGAAACATATTCATCCCAACCGGATTCAACGGGGCCGCCGAGCTGGTGTTCGACGGAGCCATGGCCGAGCCTGTGGTGAAAGTCAACGGCCGTGAAGCCGGAAGCTGGGCCTACGGCTATAACACCTTCCGCGTAGACATAACCAAACAGATAAAGACAGGCGACAACCTCGTGGAGGTTGACCTGCAGAACCTTGAAGAAAGCTCGCGCTGGTATCCCGGCGCCGGCATCTACCGCCCTGTCACGCTGGTGCTCACCGGCAAACAACACCTCGACCGCTGGGGAGTTTACTTCCGCACACTCAGCATCGATGCCGGGAAGGCCGATGTTGAGGTGACAGCCAAAGGCACTGGCGGCGGAGCCATCGAGGTGACACTGCTCGACGACAACGGCCAGGTGGTGGCCGCCGCCCACAACGACATAGACAACAGTGGCAGCACATGCACAACAATGGAGATTACCCAGCCGCTGCTCTGGACTCCCGAGCAGCCGCAGCTCTACACCCTCAGGGTACAGCAAATGGTGGGAGGCACAGTGATTGACGAGCTTACGGAGCGCGTGGGCATACGCACCGTCAGCGTATCGAAGGAAGACGGTTTCCAGCTCAACGGCCAGACACGTAAGCTCCACGGCGTATGCCTACACCACGACCTCGGCCCCTTGGGTGCTGCCGTCAACAAGGCTGCACTTATCCGACAGATAAAAATCCTGAAGGACATGGGCTGCGATGCCATACGCACGGCCCACAACATGCCGTCGCAGATGCAGATGCAGGTGTGCGACTCGTTAGGCATGATGGTCATGGCCGAGTCGTTCGACATGTGGATATACCCCAAGTGCAAGAACGGCTACTCACGCTTCTTCAAGGACTGGAGCGACCGCGACATGGAGAACCTTGTGCTCGCCAACCGCAACCACCCCTCCGTGGTGATGTGGTCGATAGGCAACGAGATACCTGAACAGGGCGACAAGAAAGCGGTGGACATTATCAAGCGCCTGCAGGGCATCTGCCACAAGCTCGACCCCTCGCGACCCGTAACCCAAGGTATGGACAAGGCCGAGAATGCGCTGAAGTCGGGATTCGCACAGGCTATGGACGTGCCAGGCTTCAACTATCGCGTACATAAATATAATAAGAACCTTGAGCAACTGCCTCAGGGATTCCTTCTCGGCAGCGAGACGGCCTCCACCGTATCTTCGCGCGGAATATACAAGTTCCCCGTAGCACCTGACGACAACGCCCGCTATGCCTCATATTCCAAGAGCTACGACCCCAAGGCCATAAAGAATGCCGACGGCCAGTGCTCGAGCTACGACGTGGAGTACTGTCCGTGGTCGAACCTCCCCGACGACGACTGGCGCTGGCAGGACGACTGCCCATGGGTTATTGGCGAGTTCGTGTGGACGGGCTTCGACTATCTGGGCGAGCCGTCGCCCTACGACGAGTACTGGCCCTCGCGCTCCAGCTACTTCGGCATCTGCGACCTGGCAGGGCTGCCCAAGGACCGCTATTTCCTCTATCGCTCCCACTGGCAGAAAGAGCAGCACACCATACACCTGCTGCCACACTGGTCGTGGGGTACGTCGAAGCGGCAGAAAGGCAACCGCATAGGGCTGGTCACACCCGTCTATTGCTATACCGACTATCCCGAGGCCGAACTGTTTGTTAACGGGAAAAGCCAGGGACGCATCAAGAAGGTAAAGGAGAAATACGGCGAATGGAATCCCGACAACCGCCTTGACCGCTACCGCCTGCGCTGGAACGACGTACGCTATGAGCCGGGAGAGCTTAAGGTGGTGGTCTTCGACGAGGCTGGCAAGGCCTGCGGCGAGGAAGTCATCAAGACTCCGGGCAAGCCCTCCCGACTCCAGCTCGATATCTGGACCCAGTCGTCCGAAAAGTCACAGGACCCACAGTCCTACAAGCTCTCCGCCGATGGCAACGACCTTGCCTTTGTCACCGTCTCGCTTACCGATGCCGACGGCAACCTCATCCCCACTGCCGACGACAGGCTGACCTTCGAGGTAGAGGGTGCCGGGCAGTTCCGTGCCGCCTGCAACGGCGACGCCACCAGCCTGGAGCCGTTCACGCTTCCCGCCATGCGCCTCTTCAGCGGACAGCTCGTGGTTGTGGTCCAGGCTGCTCGCCAGCCTGGCCAGCTCGTTCTCCGCGTCTCGGATGCCGACCGCAAGCTCTCTGCCGAGACCACCATAGCCGTCAGGTAGAGCACAAGCGGGTCTTAGAGAGACACCTCGCAGCTTAGGCCGAGCACGCGGTTTGTGCGGGTGAAAGAGTCGCTGATGAGAGGCTCCGTGGAGGTAACGCGGTCGTAGTGGCTGTAGTTGGTCTGGAAGTATGCGGCCGAGAAGCTCAGTTTGTCCGTGGCCTTGTACTTCAGGCCAAAGCCAAAACTGTAGCTGTTCACCACAAACGACATGTCGTTCATGTAGGCATCGGTGAGCTGATAGCGCGTAATTTGTGCACCGCCTGATAATGTCACACGTTTGTTGATGTCCCACTCTGCACCGCCCAAGTACTCGTTGGTGCCGCCATCAAGCAGGTTCTGCGTATTGTTATACCAGTTCACATTGGTGTCATAGAAATGGTGGTAACCCAGGTTTACGCGAACGGGGTCTATAATGCTCCACTGTGCTCCAATGGCAAGCTGTGCAGGCGAGTCTTCATCAATTTTCTCTCCATCGCGGAACTTGTTGACTGCCGGAATCTCGCTGGCCTCGTTCACCGTAGACTCATTCTTCATGTGTATCTGCGTCTTGAACTCATACTTGGCTGCAAAGTTGAAGCGGCCCACGCGGTAGTCGATGCCAAGCACCGGAGCTACGCCTACACCAGTCTGGTTACAGAGCAGGTTCACTCCCTGCGAGTATTTCTGCAGGCGGTCGAGGCTCTGCTTGGTATCTTCGAGCTGGGCTTTCTGCGCCACAAGTTCCGCAGGGGCCGTCACTCCGGCGGCAGCATACTGGCTGATGCCTGCATCCACCTTGGCTATTCCGCCGTCTACTGTTGACTCTGCCGTCTGCAGGAAGCTTCCGAAGTCCACATATCCTGCGGCGGTGCTCACCTGTATGTTGCTTATCTTTGCCTTATAGGTGGCAGTGCCGTAGAGCAGTCGCAGTCCGCCGTAGACCGAGAGGTTGTCGTAAAGCTTGTAGGCGGCGCCGAGCTGCACTCCAAAATAATACTGCCGTCCCTGCATGTATCCGTCCATGTCGTAGCCTTGTGCGCCAAGCGGCTTCAGCTGGTTGGCAATGTTTCCCACAACGCTCTCGAACGAGCCGAGACCGTCGGCAAACTCACACTTGCCGCCGCCACCGGGCACCGACAGGTTCATCTGCAAGCTCCAGTCACCTTTGTTATAAGCTGCCTGTAGCGAAGGTATGAAAGGGGCATCGGCCACACCCTCAAAGGTCTTCATGGCCTGGCCGTTGTTCTTGCGTCCAAGTGCAAATAGGGGACTGGTAGACTCAATGGTGCGTGTCTGGTGGGCATACTGCCAGTTAAGTGCCATGTGGAATCCTTCGGGGAGGAACACCACGCCTGCAGGGTTTGAATATACGCCATCAAGGCCGATGGCTGCGTCGCGGGCGGGATTACGCAAGAAGTCTACACTCTGGTTCGTGTTGGTTAAGATTCCTCCGGCAATCACCGGGGTTGTGGCGGCTGTCAGCATCACGCTGGCGCAGGCCATTAATTGAAATTTGTTCATATCCTTAAAACATCTTTAAAAAACAGGCTGCAAAGGTAAGGATATTGTTCGAATTACTGCTGTTAAGGCACACAAAGTTAACGAAGTTTAACGAAAATTGCACATTTACGTGGGTAAATGTGCAATTTTGTATGCTCAACTGTGTAAGTTGTAATGCTTAGAGAGCGAACTTGTAGCCTACGGTGAGGGCAAACACGTTATTGCGGCTGTCCTTAAATCCGTCTAACGACTCCTTGTTGACTTTGTTCAGGCCGATGTTGTATCTGAGATCGATAACTACAGGCACCTTGAACTGATAAGAGACGCCGACAGGTATGGCGATGTCAAACTTTTCAAACTCATCCTTGACGTCCTCGTCAATTTCGGTCTTCAAGTTTGTGCTGCCATCCTTGGCTTCGGTTGTCATCTTCGAGTTGGCGCTCGTGAGGAATCCGAACTGTACACCGGCCTTTACTGCGAAGCCCTTGAAGAGATAGATGTTGGCCGTAACGGGAACATTGACGTAGCTGGTCTCCACCTTGATGTCCTTTACGTCTATTTCAGTACTGCCATTCTTGTACTTGTAGTCATCCCATCCGCTACCTGCCATGGCCCAGTTGACGCCGGCAGAGAGGCTGAACATCCTTGAGAGCTGGAATTCCATGTCAGCACCAATGATAGCACCTACTGTCGGTGCCTTGTCGAGAGTGGTGTTCCTGCCGATGGAGCTGTGCTCATTGAGGTCGAGTTTTGGCATGTTGCTCAACCATGAGATTGTTGCGCCGAGGCGCGGCTGTACTGATATTGTACCCGGTTCAAACTGTGCATTGGCACTCAGAGTTGCTGCCATCATGGCGGCGATTGCAAATAACTTTTTCATGTTGATTCTGTTTTTTATTGTTTATAGAATGAATGTATGTCTCGTTGCTGTGGCTTTTTACCAATCGTCGTTGTCGTTGCCCACTATTCCGTTCTTGAGAGCCTCCTCCACCTTATCTATAATGGCGTTGGAATAGGCGTGGGTCATGACAAGCGCTTTCGAGCAGGTGCGCTTCTTGGCATCCTTCTCTACGAAGGGATAGTGGCGGCCTATCTCCCACTGCTCGTCGTAGAGGTTGGCATTGGTCTTGTCGTCGGCCTTGCGCTTGGAGTCGCCAATGGAGCGCTTAATGTCGTCATCGTCGGCCAACACACTTATCCATCCACCGCTGATGTCGCGCAACACATCGTAGCTCTGCACGGTGTACGTCACCCTTACTCGCCCGTCCTTTATGTCAAGGCGTATGACTGGCGTTATGCTCACCGAGTACTTGTTCACGGTACCAATGTGCTCGGCAATATTCTTGAGTGTTGACGTAACGATGATGCAACCGGCCTCCTTGTCGTTAAGGGTGATGGCCTGCTTGTCCTTGAAGGTGGCTGTAACCCAGTAGTTAAGTGCCACATACAGCTGCTCCTTGGTCTTGCCCTCAGCAGGAATCACCTCCTGGTATGTCAGCGACTGGTTCTTGTCGAGCTTAAGCCCGCTGGCCAGGTTGGCTGCGGCCTCAACCCACTTGTCCCCATACTTCCCCTTGGCATATTTCTCCAAGTCTGAAGCTTTCATCACCTGTGCATTAACCACTGTTGCGCCGCAAATCATCGTAGCGGCCATCATCAATAGAATTCTTTTCCTCATTGTTCTTTCCACCTTATTAATAACTTACGGTTATTTCACCGCTTTGCATAAGGGAGCGCGGGCGACCCCGCCCGCATCTGTAGCGGGCGAGGACGCCCGCGTTCCCTGATTGGCCGCTGCAAAGTTAGCTAATTATTCGCAAACATCCAAAAAAGAGGGGCATTATTTGACGACAGAGGCTGCAATCACCTGGATTACAGCCTCTGTCGTCTATTAAGAACAATTGTTTCCTTAACCCAATTTGTTGATGTATATTGCCAGACTCGACTTCAGGTTAGCAGCCTTGTTCTTGTGGATGATGTTGGTCTTGGCCAGCTTGTCCAGCATTTTCTGAACCTTGGGGTACTGCTTTAATGCCTCTTCCTTGTCGGTCATGGCGCGAAGCTTGCGCACTGCGTTGCGCATGGTTTTTGCATAGTAGTGGTTGTGGAGAGCTCTTTTCTTCTCCTGGCGAATTCTCTTCACCGATGACTTGTGATTTGCCATTTTTTTCTTTCTTTTTTTTATTGGTTTAACTTAAAGCTTATAGGTCTTACGCCACATTGGGCTGCCTTGGGCTGACTCTGCTCAAGAGGCGGCATGCCCCTTTTCACAAAATCCTCCGCCACCTTGTCCCGTAGTCAACCTAACGGTAGCACTTGGCTGTGCAGATGGCGGATTTAATCTCTTTCTTGTAGTCCCTAGGAGAGTCGAACTCCTCTTTAGAGAATGAAAATCTCTCGTCCTAACCGATAGACGAAGGGACCAAAACATTACTTTTCTACAACTTATCGCGCACCTGTCTTCGCCGTTTTCCAGCGGCTATTTGTCAAAAGTGGGTGCAAAGGTACGGTTATTTTTCGAATTGGCCAAATTTTATGAAAGAAAATTTTGTTTTGCGCCCGTTATTTCGTATTTTCGTAATCCGTCAGCACCATCATGCCCCCAGCCCCCTTGCCCCCGAAGGGGGGAGTAAGCCCCCTTGCCCCCAGCCCCCTTGCCCCCTAAAGGGAGCTTCCCATTTATGCAGTTGGGGCACTCTTCCAGAGTGCATTCCGCAGCCTTCATTTGCCCGCAGGTCCTTCGGACACTACGGCTACTGAGCGAAGACGCTTTCAGCATCATGACTCTACGACCGTAAAGTGGCACTTAATTTCAAAAAAGTGGCACTTTACGGTCATAGAGTGCCACTTTACGGGGCTAAGTCACATGTCTCTATACAGGGAATTTTGAAAAAAAGGGTGTCAGGGTGACAGAACGCCGATACACAGGACGTTTGCACCCTGTTTGAGGGTGACAGAGGGTGACAGAAGGGTGACAGGTATGACGTATCTCTCAAAGGACGAGAAGAACAACATCTGCGACCAGATAAAGGGCAACGCGGCCA
>JAFSKJ010000096.1 GCA_017449025.1 Prevotella sp.
GGCCACCGTGCCGTGGCCCTCGTCCATGGGCCAGAAGTTGGCCAGTCCATAGACGTAGCCGTCCTTGGCATTGTACTTCTCCTCGTTGGCTATCGACAGGTCGCGGCAGTAGTTGTAGAGGCCCAGCGCATGGATGTCGGCATCCACGGGGCCGAGGTACAGGCAGTTGTCCGACAGGTAGTGTACGGCCTGCACGTTCTCCATCGTCACCGGTCGGTTGCTGAACAGGTCGATGTTATCCTTGTCCTGTAGGGCCAGCATGTTGAACTTCTTCTTCTCCGTGTCGTAGTTCAGGGCGAAGAAGGTCCACTTGTCCTTCGGCACCGGGGCGTCGCTGCGGTAGGTGTTGTTGCCCATCGTCACCGTGACGTAGCCGTCGTCACCGATGCTCAGGGCGAAGTTGTCGGTCTTCTTGCCTAAGTGCAGGATGGTGCCCGCCTCGTGCCAGTTCAGCCAGAAGTCCATGGCGAAGCTGCTTGTCAGGAACACGGGGTTCGTCGTGTGGGGCATCATCTCCTCGTAGGGCTGCAGCCGGTAGGCCACGTCGTGGTGAACCTCGCTGCTGTTCAGCTTCGCCGTGACGACGACGTTGTCGCCGCCCACGTAGCCCGGCACGATGTCCTCGTTGAACTCGATGGCCAGCTGGTCGCCGATGCCAAGTATGCCGTTGGCGGGCGAGGGAGTGTAGAGCGGACGCGGCTTGGTCGTATCCTTGACAACCTGCGTCACTTCGCTGAACACCTGCACCTCTTCATTGCCGTAAGGGGTGGTGGTGAAGGCGCGGAACTCATAATTGCCTTCCGGATAACTCAGTTCGCTCGACATATTCTCTGCAAAATAGATGTCGCCCGACTTAGGCAGCGAACTGAAACTCGTGCTCGTGGAGTCAGCGATGTTCGTTACCCACGTATGGAGCGTTGTCCACTGCGTGTTACCCGCGAAGCGGTACTGGATACCGATGTTCTTGAGATTCTTGAACTGGCGGTTGAAGCCCTTCAGTTTCATCTTCAACTTGGTACTATCCGTATTGCAGTTCACCACCGGCTCGGTGATGGCCAGTTCTATGGGCGACGACGACGGCTTGAAATAGACACTCAGTTTGGCGATGTCGTAAATGACGGTGGGCTGATAGGCAGAGGTGAACCTCAATGCAATGTTCTCATGGTTGAGTTCACTTTGGTCAGTTTGCCGTACGGTGATGATCTTCTTCACCGTCTCGCCGGCGGGCACATACACACCCTTCCCCTCAATGGGCACACCGTCCATCAGTATCTCCAAGCCATGCTGGTTGGAACCTTCTTCGATGGAGAGCAGGTAGGTGAAGTCCTTGCCCTGGTTGGTGGTGGTGTTGTTCGTCAGGTGGAGGGTGAACTGCCCGAATTCGCCGCTGGGTACATCGGTCTGTACGGCGTTCTTAGCGGCAACAACACCATCGGTGCTAATCTGGATGTCAGGTTGCTCCATCTGCACCGTGCCGTTCGAGAGCTGGTACGGAGTGCCATCGTCCTTCATATAGTACTTGGTGTACTCCGGTCCCTCGTAGGGGTTGTAGCTCTGTCCGCCGAAGATACTGAAGAAGCGTCCCCAACCAGCAGGAGACTTATAGATATCGACGGAGAAGTCGGTGTCGCGGTTGCCGTCGTCAAACACATAGTCGAACTCAGCAAATCTCTTTTCGTTCTCGTCATAGTCGCTCCATACCTCATTGCGTGACCAGCCGTTTTCCGTATCAACGCCGAATTGTGTCTTGTACTGTAAACCGGCACCAGCGTTTTTCAGCGTGGCTCCGAATTTGATGACACCTCCCAGCTTGTGCGTGTAGGTGTGCGTGGTTACATCCGTAGTATCGTTACGGTCAGAGTGGACGTATTGTGTTCCTCCGTCGAATGAGATGTTCTCTTTCCAGTAGAGTGCACGCATCTCCATGCTTTTCACCTTGTCCTCTTCATTGAGTCTCAGGGCCTTCTTCCAGGTGACAATCTGGTCGTTGCACCAAGCCACTTCATCTTCGGCTGCATATTTCTTCTTGTCCTCATCCCAGGACTTCGGAACTTTCTGCAGGTATGTACCGTCCTGGCCGTAGTTCTCGTTGTCCTTTTTGAGCCATGTGGCATAGACCACTTCGTTGCCGTTGTTCACCCATGCCTCAGCTTCTTCCTTTGTGTCGAAATGCTGTGTCAGATAGCTGTTGCGTGACTTTTCCCATTTCGGTATCATGACGTTCTCCAGTTCGTATGCGGTGTACATGAACTTGGTCTTTACGCTGTCGCCAAAACTCACAGCCACATCGTCTTTCAGTTCGAAAGGCGCACTCTCGTTCTCGCGGAAGAAGCCCACCTTGCGGCATGTGCCTAAGAGCAGGTTCTTCGAGTATCCGATAAACACATCGCCGGGCGAGCCCGCATAAACAGGGTTTGAGCTTGTGGACACTTCATCCGTGGCTGTGATAGCCCATGTCTCTTCGTGTGTAGAGCCTCTGTTCCATTCGTACTTGACACCGAGTCCGACGTCAGTGGTATTGTCAATATCGGTTTGCTGGGTCCATACACCTATGCCTACGCCGATATTAATCAATACACCTACATTGGTTTCAAAATAAAGCTTTTCCGTTCCATAGCCTCCATTGGCAGTGGTTCTTACCTTCGTTTCCACCGTGCCTTTTTTCCATACGGTTTTCGACTTGGAGCCCGGCGGGTCGCGCAGCACCATCAGCAGTTGGTCGTAACCTTTTGTCACAAAATTGTTGCCCATGGGCAGACTACCCACCACGATGGCATCAAGGCTTGCGGGGGAGTAGGTACGTTTGTTGCGCTCCAATGTTACGCCGAGGCGACGCGTATAGGGGGCTGTGACGTTCGGAGCACCCGCCGTCCACTTGAAGGTGTACCTGCCCAGCGAGTCGAGTGCCAGCTGGTTGCGTTTCAGGTCATGGACCTGTCCGGGCGTGTAGCCACTGTTGGGGTCGTCCACTACGCAGATGATGTCTTGCTCACTGCTCATCTCGTTGCTGATGGTCAGCACTTGTCCGTTCATGGGGATGGTATCCGCCACGGCCTTGCCCGTGTCCTTGTTGATATAGACTTCATAGCCGTATACGGAGGTCTGGTATTCTTTGTCCATCTCGTAAATGGGGTAGCCAAAACGGTAGCTAATGCTGTCGTTGCTCTTTTTGCTCCAAATATCACTGATGGTGAACTTGCCCAGTTCGTCCTCACCCTCATATTTGTCTATTCCGAAGACGCCCTTTTCGCTCTTCGGCTGACTGATATCTACTTGTGGCGTGGCAAAATAGGTCTTCACCATTTTCGTATGGTATTTGTAGTAGTTCCACACCGAGTCGCCCTGCTCCGTCGCTATTTTCAGCGAGTCGGAGTTTTCCATAATGACGTTCGTCAGGTCTATCTGCGGCAGGGTGGTGAACTCCACGCTGCGGTTCTTGTCGATACTGATAGACTTGGTGATGTATTTCAGCGGCGGCAATTTGACAGCGAATTCGCCTGTCAGGCTGTCGGTAGTGATTTTGATGTAGTGGGTGTCGTTTCCTTCGTGGCCTGTCCACGCCCTGCTGTTGATATTGACGGTGTCGCCCGTCCAGATACGGTCTGTCGCTGCGGGCGTCTTATGGTCCTTGTCCAGACAGTTGAACGACCGGCTGTCGTTGTTCAGTTTCAGTGTGATGGTAGCCACGCCGATGTTGTTCTTCGACGCGCCGAAGCCCACGGCAAGTGTATCGTTGCGCACACCGCCGCCCACGCGGCCTACGAAGTTCACAAGTGTAGAGTCGGCGAAGTCGTATGATACAGGAGCATTGAAGGGGTGCGTTTTCGTCGTTGGGTAGCGTCCCCCTGCCACCATGACGTGATTCTTCAGTTTGGCTTCCACATAGTGATCACCGATAGGCACGGAAATGTTGTAGTAGCCATCGGCGTCTGTCTGCTGCACTTCGCCGTTAGTGGTCAGCAGTTCGCCATCCACATAGAGCTGTATGCCTTCGGCGGGGATATTCGTACCCGCATAATAGACGTGTCCATGCATAGAGAAACTCGACACGTCCTCGAAGTCGATGTTGTTGGCCGTGAGCGAAGTGGGGCTGACGAACATCGTGCGCGCAGTGGGGCTGAAGCGGTGGACGCCTAACATCGGCGATATTTCGTAGTTCGTGCCGCCCTGCTGGAACGGAATGCCGCGGATGATATAGTTGCCCTTCTTGTCGGTCTCGCCGTATAGTTCGAGGTGCTGGGGCACAGCAGCGGAAGGCACGGCGTTCACACCCACTTCGGGGTGGTTCTGCTGGTAGATGCCGTCCTGACGCGCCACGTCGAAAGCATATTTCTGCACTTTTATACCCTCGTCTAAGGGCCAGTAGAGAATCATGCCGTCTTCCGTGCCGCCGAGGATACGGGTGTAGTTACTTTCTATCTCCTTGCGCGTGAGGGCTCTGGTCCACAGACGGATGTCGTCTGCATTACCCGAGAAAGCCTTGCCGGCCAGACGGTTGGAACCGCCGACGCTGAAGGTCAGCGCACCTGCGGCTGGGCAGGCCGTCCATGTGCTTTTCGCCACCAGCATGCTGTCGCACTGCAGCGTGTCCGTGCCGGTATAGAAACGCCACTTGCCCTTGCTATAGGTAGCGGCTATGTGCGTGAAGTCGGTAGTAGAGAACGTCAGCGACGGGAACTCGGTAAGCGTCTTGCCGCCGTTTGAGTTGTCGATGGCGTAGAGGTGGAACACGCCGTTGCTCTTCTTGACACCCAGCTCTATGGCGTTCTTGAGTTGCAGCAGTTGCTGCTGGTCGGCGCCGGAAACGAACGGTTGTGCCCACAATTGGAGGGTCAGCTCCTTGCCTCCGTTGAGCGCACCGGCGTATTTTGCCGAGTCTGCCGTCCACTGCAAGCCTTTTCCCTCATCGTTAATATAGCGCGAGAGGAACTGCGGCTGGCTGTTCTGCGCGTCGGAAGATGCCTTGAAAAGTTTCACTTTCGCGCCCTGTACCGCCGTGCCTGTGCCGTAGGATACATGTCCGGTAATCGTACCTTTCGCCTGTGAGAAGCCCGCCGCGATGACTTCGTCGGTCTGTACCAACTGGTTGTCACATTCCGCACCGTACGCCTGCACGGAGTACTCATAGTAGGAACCAGCCAGCGGACGGTTGTCAATATAGGTGTACTCTGATGCCGTGCCGTGTATCTCGTCGGTCAGCAGCGTCCACTCCGTCTCGCCGATGGGCCTGCGCTGCACGCGGTAGTAGATATCGTGCTCTGTATCGGGACGCTTGACTTTCCATTTCACAATCACCGTGCTTTCCTCCGTACCCTTCGAAGCCGTCACCTCGCTGATGGAACTGCCGGTCGGCAGGTTGGCACTGGCAATATTGGAATAGACCTCGCGACCGCCCACGGTGGTGCGCACCCGGTACTCAATCAGGTCGCACACCGTACCTGTAGTGATAAATTCGGCTTCCGTCTTTTCAGGGTCAATGCTGATGGTCTCGTTCAGCGTGCGCCATGTGTAGTTGGTATTGGCGGGGCGATGGTCGATATGCCACGTCAGACCTGTCACGGGGACGCTATACTCCCACTTCAGGCGCACGCCATCCTCATAACTCTTGTCCTGTGTCAGCGTTATGGGCACTTTTAACGTGGTGGCTACAGTGTCCTCTTCCCACAAGTCGGTCTCGTTGTGCGTCCGCTGGTAGCCTGGCAGTTTGGTCAGCTTGTTCTTGTATTTGCTCTCCAGGATGTCAGGCAGGAAGATGACGCGATAGACGTACTGCTTTTCGTAGTCGATGTTCTTGTCATCGGTTATCTGTAGAGTCTCGTTGTCGCTGCTGAGCTCGCCTACATTGGTGTAGTCGGAAGCCGAGCCGCCTTCCTCGTAGCGCACGACATACCATTTGCCGTCCTCGCGGCACGCCACATCCGTCTCGTTGGTGCCGTCGAAGCCCTTGGCACTGGTCTGCTTCGTCCACTTCACTACCACTTTTTTGTTCCACTGGTCAAACTCCGTCGTCACCGTCACTGGCCGCGTAAAGGGCTTAATGAGAATATCGTTGACAAACGGCTGGTCGAGATAAAGGTTGCTGGTGCCGCGTCGGGCGAGGTCACCGCCCACATTGATGCGCTGACCGCCACGGTAGCGCAGATAGACAGGCACGGTGTAGGCGTAGTCAGCCTTTTCCATCTTCGGGGTCTCCGGCCAGTAGTCAAACGTGATGTCCATCTTACTATCCGCCTTCTTGGTGCAGGTTATATTGTTCTGCGCCGTGCTGAACGACTTGTCTTTGCTCTGACGGCCGTTCTTGTAATAGTACCAGTCGATGTCGTAGTACTGCGACAGGTAGATGTCCTTGTCGCGCTTGTCGGGCGCGTTTTCCGCCTTGAAGCCTAACTGCCCGTCCTCGTTCCATTCTATTTTGAGTTTGGGCATCGGGCTGTCCTCCTTGAGTGCCGTGCAGTCGATGTTCTTCTCATACTGCACCCAGCCCAAGTCGTTGTAGTAGCCAGGCCGAACGACTGCAATGCGCTCTTTCATCACGATACGCTTCACGCCGTCCACAAAGGCTTGCGACGAAGGCATATATTGTATTTTTATGTTCCAATAGTGCTCGCTAGAGTGGGCTACACCGTTAACGAGGTCATAGATATCGGACACATAGATATAGCCCCATGTATTGTCAGTGATTTGGTAGGGAACTTCAGTTATTTTATCATAATTCTTCTCCCAATGCGCAATCTGATGAGACTGATCATCGGCAGTCACTACATAAATGTCCCCATAAAACCCCCTGTATTTTAAATCATAGTTGTTAGCAAACATAACACTATATTCATAGTGTGTTGCCAGTTCGAAGTCCCAATAGAACTGGTCGTTAGTGACATCAAAGGCTTTTTTCGTCTTGAAATAGCCACGATCCCACCATCTAAATTCACTAGTTCCAATAAATTTCGTAACTTCTCCCGTGTAGTGGACATTTCCCCCACCGCCATCGGTGATTGTCTTGTCCCATACGTAGCTATCGCTAGTCATCTCCACGCCGGAGTAATCCGCCCACGCCGGACTTACCCCGCCCATGAGCAGCATCAGCACTTGCAGCGAGAACGCCATGCGCCTCTGTCTTGTTTCCTGTTTCATGTCTCTTTCCATTTTATTTGTTTTCTTATTCATCTCCGCCACCAATCTCATGCTACTTTTTCTTCTTTCCCAGCATCTTTTTCTCTTCACTCGCCAATCGACGTTCAACCTTTTTGACGTCCTCAGCAGCAGGAAGCTCTTCTGGCACAATACCTCGCTCAGTAAGCATCTTACGGACAGCAGCATTATTATCGACATGTTCTTTGGTGATAGAGGTTTCCCCATGAAGGTCCTTGGTCTGCACATTCATGCTGGTCATCTCAGCAGCAAAATCCTTGGCTTTGATGCTGATGGTCGGCAAGAAATCTGCAAGTGGACGGTTTTGCGGCATACCCATCTTGCGCTTCATCATATTGGTACTAAGGCGGAAGAGAGCATGGTCGCCCTTTGAACGGATAACGGCAAAGGTCTGGTCGTTCACGCCACGCTCATAGAGAATGCCTGAAAGTTTCTTCTCCGTCTCCTGTAGTTTGGCACGGGCTTTCACACGCTCAACCTCCAACAGTCGCTGCTCTACCAGTTCTGCACGACGGGTCTGCACGGCGAAGTAGGTCTGCGCAAAGGCTATCTGCGGCTTTCGCGGGTCTCCGTTCTGCGCCACGAGATAGCAGGCATAGCGAGTGAGCAGGATGTCGTCAACATCACGCTCTGCACCTTTTCCGGCAGTTATCATCTTCCTGACGTCAGGAAAATGATCGGCAACGTCTTGCCCTACATTTACACAGGCCTCCTTTGCCTTATTGATAACATTTTGGAAATTCTCCCATTTGCTATAACCCAGCAACTTCTGGAGTTCTCTTGCACTCCAGCATTCCACTTGGTTTACCTCGCAGGCCGCCTGCTCAAATTGCTCAAACAAGGCAAGTATCTCTTCTTTCTTCATACTTTCTATTATTATCTATGCGTGCAAAGTTACGAAAACTTTCCGACAATCCCGCCGTTTATCTGTTAAAAGTGACAGAAAAAGTCCGTCCCGACCAAGAGCAGCACGAACACGAGCATCGCAACTTGCAGCCACTGATGCGGCCACCCGCGCCTCTGTCTTGTTTCCTGTTTCATATCTGTGTCCACTTTAAAAAGTCAACAAATGGAAGCAACAACTAAAAAACTACGCGCAGCCGCTCCCCTCCCTTGTACTACTCTTTATACACATCTTTTAACCCCTTTCCACCCCAAAATTAACATATAATGTATTGTTCATTTGCCGGATTTTTCGTACCTTTGTACGTGTTCAAGAAATTTTTGAGGGCATCAGCAAAGATGCCAGAATCGGAAA
>JAFSKJ010000097.1 GCA_017449025.1 Prevotella sp.
ATTACAGGCGGTAATCCTTACAGACATCTTGATGGCGTTACAAGTTGTAAGCATATGGCTGCGTTTCTGTTTAATTTTGACTCTTAGATATGCCATAATGTCAATTAACATTTATTGGTACTCTTATCACCACACAGAAAAATGTCTTTACTTTTTACGTATGACTGAGTTACAAGGAACTTCGACTTGTGTAAAGAAAAAAAAAGGAGCCCTCGCCCTAAGGCGGGGGACTCCGGAAATGAATAGTTGATTTAGTAAGTTGTTATGGTGTGTGGTTTAGAATACCACCTTCTTGCCGTTTACAACGTAGATACCCTTGTTGACAGAGTTCACGCGGCGACCCTGCAGGTCGAAGATCTCGCCGGTAGCCTCATCGGCCTTCACGCTCTTGATGCCAACAGATGTCGGGTCGACGTAAGGTATGGTCATGACATCTTCTGCAAAGTCGTTTTCGGTGACTGCTTCTTCGTCGATTTCAAATGTGGCATCCTTGAAGTAGTAAACCACGTCTTGGCTAACCGACAGGTTGAATGTTACAGTATGGAAATCTCCACTTGCGGTGAATTTGCCTTCATAGTCCTTATACTCCGTTGTGCAGTTGAGGCCGGGAGCTGAGGTGTTTCCGCAGTATTCGCCTGGCTCGTTATGAATCTGAGGACTTCCTGTGCTTACCTCCGCAGTAGCCTTATACTTGAACTTCAAGATACACTTGGTGCCCGACTTGATCTTCTGTGGAGAACGAACAAAGAACTGAGTATCCCAGTCGTTAGCAACCTTGGCAACACTGTTTACAGGAACTTCACCGTTGACAAACTCAGCGTAACCTATTTCACCACTGTATTGGGGATCGCCACAGGTGTATTCCTTCTTGTAGTAGCACTTCTCATTACCTTTGATGATGTCAGTCCAGTTGGGTTCAGCAATAGGAGTGTCGGGAGCGACCTCGATAACCTCAACTTTTTGGATGTAAACGGTACCAATGAACTTACCGCACTGGAAAAGCACGTGGCCATCGTTCGAGCTTGCCACTCCTGCTGTTACCGACGCACACGTGGCGGTGTATTCAACAAAGTCTGTGGAAGCTGTGAATTCCAATCCAATATTCTCAGAGCCACCCCATGTTCCCATGCTCAGGTTGGCACTACCGTTGGCACTGGCCTTCATCGTAATCTTCACTTTATAGTCGTAGCCCTCCTGAAGGTTGAGCTAGTCGATGATGAATGGCTGGAGATCCCAATTGTTTGTCTGCTCTTGAGTATTGTCAATCACAAGTGCACCGTCAACAATCTGTACAGTAGCAGTTCCGCCACAGAAATACGGCTGGGCAGGCTCGTCGTTTTCTCTGTCGCCCATCCACCAGTAGGGATAAGAATCGGTGGTGGTATAGTCACGCACACTGATGGAGGTTTCCTCTCCTGCATTTACAACGCCTGCCAAGCACAACAGCACGAGCGTCAAAAACATTTTAGTAAAGGTTTTCATAATGAATTGGTTTTTTATTAAATAATGAATAGTTGATAGTTTACTTTTTACTTTACATTATTGTTATGACGCGTGCCTACTGACTATATATAGCTAACGTCGGTGCAAAGGTATGCGAAAACCGTAAAAACAGTTTTCCCATTTGTTTCAAAGGCTTTCACATTTGTGTTATTGTGTCATTTTCCTTTGTTTTTTGATAATTTGCAGAAGATTTTGGCTTTGCTGTTCAGCCTGCAAAGGTAACAAATAGTCTCCATCCAACCTACGATGAGGGTGGTGATAGCGGAATCGTGAGTTACGAATGTGCTGGAGATGAACTGATTGTCCATTGCGCTCTCCCTTTGGGGTGAGTCGGAGGGGGCTTTCCTTCGCACGCGTACGGAAAAGAGAAAAACCACTGACACCTCTCCTCTGACACGTAAACTTTTTTCATGAAAACGGCGTCAAAACATAGAGGCCTAAACCGTAGAGTTGCACTCTACGGAGCTAAAGTGGCACCTTTTTGAAATTAAGTGGCACTTTACGGTCGTAAAGTGCCACTCCTCAACAGCCGTGTTTTACGCCAATTTTTTGTGTAAAATCTTTTATGTGTCAGAGGTGTCAGTAAAAAAGTGTCCAAGCAAGCTTGATGGCTCTCGCTGCTCCGTCCGTTCTGGTTCCTGTCAGTAATGGAATAAGATATATGACTTATTGATAAAAGCCACAGAGCGAGGGTTAATCGTCGTTGGCGTCGGGCAGGTCTCCGTATTCCGACGGTGCCACTCCGAAGTGCTTGCGGAAGATGGTGGAGAAGTGTGCGAGGTTTGAGAAGCCCACAGTGTATGCAACCTGCGTGACGTTTATCTTCTGCTCCTTAAGCAGGCGAGCGGCCTGTTCGAGACGTATGTTGCGTATGAACTCGCTGGTTGACAGTCCGGTCATCTCTTTCATCTTGCGATGCAGTTGCGCGCGGCTGATGCCAACCTCCTGTGTCAGCATCTCCACGTTGAAGTCGCTGTCGGAGAGGTTTTTGTTAACAGCCTTCATGATGCGCTCCATCAGTTGCTCGTCGTTGCCCTTCACCTCCGGCTGTTCCAGCTTGTCGGCCTGCTGCTGCGCTCCTGTGAACTTGCCTTTGAGGCGCTGGCGCGACTGTATCAGGTTGTCGATGGTGAGGTGAAGCTCCTCCATGTCGAAGGGCTTGGCCAGGAATGCGTCGGCACCGCGCTCCAGGCCTTCGAGGCGGTTGCCCACGTCGGCCATTGAGGTGAGCATGATTACGGGTATGTGGGCTATGTTGAGGTTGGTCTTGATCATGCGGAGCATGGTGAATCCGTCCATCTCAGGCATCATCACGTCGGAGACCACGGCGGCGTAGTCGCTGCCAGTGAGCAGCTCCTTGAGGCCCTCCTTGCCGTTTTCGCAGATGTGGAACTTGTAGTAGTGTGAGAGTTCGGTGGAGATGAAACGCGCTAATTCTACGTCGTCGTCGACGATGAGCACGCGGTGGCGCATTGAGCTTCCTCCCTTTGCAGGGGCAGCGGCCACAGTGGCAGTGGTGGTGGCGGCAGCGGCTGTTTCCGGCAGCTCCATCTCTTCGGGCTTCAGGTGTGCATTGCCTAAGGGCATGCGTACGGTGAACACTGAGCCTTTTATGCCGTCGGTGCGGTTGGTGGCCGTGATGGTGCCGTGGTGCATGTCGACAATCATCTTGCAGAGGTTGAGGCCTATGCCCGTGCTGTTGATGTTGAGGTGGCGGGCGTTGCGGCCCTGGTAGAAGCGGTCGAAGATGTGCTTCATGGTTTCTGTGTCGAGGCCTATGCCATTGTCAGTGACGGTGATGGCGAATGTCTCTGTGACATTCTTGCGTTGCGCATCCTGTTGCTCTCTGAAGAGCCTGACCACCACCTCGCCGCCGTCTTCGCGGTTGTATTTGAAGGCGTTTGAGAGCAAGTTGGAGACAACCTTGTCGAACTGGTTGCGGTCAACCCAGGCTTCAAGCTGCTCAATGCCGTCGTGCTCGTAACGGAAGCTGATGTTGTTTTCCTTGGCATTGAACTCATACATCTTGCAGAGTCCCTTGACAAAGGCCACCATCTCAGTAGGCTGGCAGTGCAGCTGCATCTGCTGCTTGTCAATCTTCCTTACGTCGAGAATCTGGTTCACGAGGTTGAGAATGCGCTGTGAGTTGCGTTCTATGGTGTCGGCAGCGGGGCTTTTCTCTATTTTCTTCAGTGCTCCGAGGATGAGCGTCAGCGGTGAGCGTATGTCGTGAGTGGCATTGATGAGGAATTTCATTTTCTCCTCGTTCAGCTGCCTGTTTGTACGTCGGCGGTAAGTGTACAGCAAGTAGGCTCCCAAGGCGGCGAGCAGGAGCAGGTAGATGAAGTAGGCGGTGAGCGAGCGATACCAGGGTGCGCGTACAGTGACGTTGAAGACCCTCACCTGCGTGTACTCGTTGCGCTGATGTGCCCGCACTTCAATGCGGTAGGTGCCAGGCTGCAGGTGTCCCAGTGTGAAATCGTTCTTTCCTGCCGGATTGCTCACCCACGGCCCTCCGTTCACGCGGTATTCAAAGATGATGTTGCTGGATCTGCTGAAGTCGAACTGCGAGAAGACCATCGTCACCGTGTGGTCGAGATAGCTCAGTGTGAAATAGTTGCTCTCGTTGACGCTTCGGTCGGTAACCTCTACACCGTTGATTCTGGTGCCGGCCTTGACAAACATGTCGCCTACTTGGAAAGCCGTCAGGACTATGGGAGACAGTTCTGTCTGGCTCACGGTCATCTTGTCTGGCGAGAAGACGGTGAAGCCGTCGTTGTTTCCGAAGTATATGAGGTTGTCGTCGGTGTGCATGCCAACGCCGTAGATGTATTCTTTCTGTATGAGGCCGTTGCCGCTGATGTGTCCTATGAAGGTGTGGGTGTCAAGGGCGTACTGCCAGATGCCCATTGATGTGGAGCACCAGATGTTGCCGTCGTTCGACTGCACGACATAGCAGATGGCCTTGTTTTTCAGCTTCTCGCCGCCGGGGAACGGCTCCGGGGAGTGCTTGGCGGGGTCGTAGAGGTATAGTCCGCTCTCGGTGGCAATGGCTATGCAGCCGTTGAGCTTGCGCCCGTCGGGCAGCTGTCCGCTGTGCAGCTCGCACACGTCGAAGCACACTGTTCCGCTGAGTATGGATTCCCATCCCTGCGAGCGGAAGCTTTGGGTCTTTGGCTCATAGCATGCCACTCCCGACGAGGTGGCCATCCAGATGCGCCCCTTGCTGTCGGAAGACATACCCATTATCCAGTTGTTGCACAAACGTCCGTTGATGGTGTCGGTGTCGTCGAAGCTATGATTGCGGAGCAGTCCCGTCTGGGGGTTGTAGATGCAGAAGCCGCGTGAGAAAGTGGAGATATAGATGTTTCCGTCGGCATCGCTGGTCATGTCGTTGAACTTGTCGCAGTCGAACTTGACGTGAAGCTTCGATTGCCCCGTCGTGGGGTCGTAGGCATAGAGACCGTCGTCGGAGCCGAGCCAGAAGCGGCGCAGCTTGTCGCGGAAGATGAACTCCACGGCATCGGGGGCCGACGGACGTGCCACTATGCGTCCCTGGCTGTTGAAGCCGAAGACGCCAACGCCCTGCACCGTACACCACACTATGCCGTTGTCGCCTTCGCATACCGACGACACTGTAGACCCGAGGCGTATGCCTTGCGACTCGAAGCTCCACGAATGGAATGCTGACTGGTTCTGGTGGACGAGGAGCAGACCCTTGTGGTGGCAGCCTATCCACAGGTTGCCGTTGCGGTCGAACATGACGGCGCTAACCTTTGCCGTTTTCTCGTTGATGCCGATGGCATCGACATCAACGGGCTCCAAGCGTCTTGGGCGTGAGGAGGAAATGCGATAGATGCCTTTTCCGCGCGTACCTATATATATATTACCCTCGCTGTCTGTGGTGCTGTTAGAGAAAATCACGTCCTTGCCCTCCACTACGCTCATGTCGACGTCTGCCACTGCCATGTGGCCGTTGCGGTAGGCCATGATGCCGTGCTGGCAGATGATGAGCATGCCGTCGTCGAGTTCCTCAAATCCCTGTGGGTTTCCCATCTCGGAGTTGAAGTCCTCTATCTTAGTACCGTTGCGCATGGAGATGACATTGTCGAAGCCGCTTCGCCAGAGGCGACCACGGGAATCCTCGAATAACCGGCTGAAGTAATGACCGGATGACTCTACGGAGAACTGCTTCAGCTCGGAACCCTTGTCCACGCAATATGCGCCGTATCCGGCAGTGCCCACAAGAATGGTGCCGTCCTTGCGCTGCAGGATGCTCGACACACGTGGTGTGAGATTGTTGGGGAAGCGGTAGTGAATGAACGTTTCCGTGGAGCTGTCGAAACGGTCGAGGCCACGGTTGGTACCCACCCAAAGCTGGCCCTTGTCATCGCACAGCAGGCTCACAATGGCATTGGTCTGTATTGACGTTGTGTCGGCCTCGTCGTGGAGGAATGACTGGAAATTGTAGCCGTCGAAGCGGTTAAGGCCATAGTCGGTGCCCACCCATACGGAGCCGAGCTTGTCCTGGCATAGGCTGGATATAAGACTGTTTGAAAAACGTTCGGCAGGAAAGAACAGTCCCGTCTGTGCAACAGCTGTAACGGCAATAAAAAACAGGTATAGTATAAGTGTAGTGCTTTTTTTCATAGTTATGGTTAGTTTTCTTCTTGTTAGTGAGCTTTCGCGAATGCAAAGGTACAAATATTTATTGAAAAGTATCAAGAAACACGGATTTTTTTTCTTTTTCCTCTTCTTTTCTGCCACTTCCGATGCGTTTTTCCCGCAATTATGCCTTTTGTCTCTGTTGTTTCCGATGTTTTTCTATTTGTTTCATGGTTCTTGACAAAAACCAGAAACGGCCGCCGATATTCACATATGGGCGACCGCTGGGCATTAGTTTTACCATAACTAATAAGCTTTTTGAAAAACAACTACTAACTAAAAAATACTAACTACTAACTAAAACTAACTTATGAAAAAAAACTATTATTCTCTATCTTGCTTTTTCAGAACAACTATCCGCCCCCTGACGGTGTTTCTTTCTGATTACGATGCAAAGGTACTTCATTTTCTTGATACTGACTATCTCGTTTGTTTCTTTACCTTTATTTTTCGTATTATCCTGCATTTTTTATGAAAAAAGGCTCGAATAATCGAGCCTTTTGAGTGTTTTGCTGCTTATTGCAGGGGTAAATACCAGTTTTTCGGTTCAAGCAGGCGGCTGCGGAGCGCGTCGTCTACTGTTCCGTTGCGGCGGCTGACGGGGTCGGCCAGATAGCTGGCATCGTTGCGGCGTAGAGCCACGCGCATGAGGTCGTAGAAGCGGTAGCCCTCGAAGGCGCCCTCCAAGGCCATCTCGTTGACAATCATGTCCTCGACCAGCGGAATCTGGTAGGCCACGGTATCGGCACGACTTGCCAGCTGTGTGGCAGGCATGGGAATCTGGTAGAGCGTGTCGCACTCGGCGCGGCCGCTGCCACGTGAGTGGATGCCCTGGGTGTTCTCTACCGTGAAATTGTCGCCATCGAAACTAATCATGCCGCCGCCGGTGGCACGCTCGTAATCATCAATCTGCTTGCTTATAATGTCAGCATAGAGACCGTACTTCAGTATGGCAAAGGCGGCCTGCGGGAATCCGGCACGGTTGAGGGCCTCGGCATAGCGCAGGTATACCATGTTGATGCGGTAGAGCGTCACGCCGTTGCGGTTTAACTTGTCGATGCTCTGGATTTCATTGGAGGTACGTGCGTAGCGTTCCTTGTTCGACACGCGGTTGGAGAAGGAGGTGCCAAAGCGGAGGTCGCCCGCATATTCGCTGTTATCCAGGTTCTCCTTGGGAGCATAGATGGTGTCCTGAGAACCGTCGGCCTTGGTGTAGGTGCCACAATAGTCGGATGCCGCCGACAGCTCACGCATGCGCTTAGTGGGCGTGGCCTGGGCAAACTGCTGGTTGATGCTTGTGGAGTTGAAAATGTTGGTAAGTTCGCTCTTGATGCCGTAGAAGCCGTTGCTCTCCATGGGGATGTAGCAGAGGCACTCGCTGCTCTGGCTGCCATAGGAGAGAGAACTGCGGGTAGAGCGGAACTCCTTGGTGTTGATGTCGGCCCAAGTAGCGCTCGAACGGCCTGTCGGCAGGGGTGCCGTACGCAGCGAGAGGTAGTCGTGATAGTACTGGGCAGCCTCGGTGTAGCGTCCGGCCCACAGGCAGAGGTCGCCTAACAAGGCTCTCACGGGAATGAAGAACTTCTGGGAGTTCTGCTCGTTAATCTGTCCGTAGACGGGCAACTTGGTGTCGACGTAGGGTTTGATGTCGTCGATGAAATAGTTGCATATTTCGTTAATGCCGACAAAGCCCTGATTCATGGCATTCTGTGCATCTCCCTCAGTAAGCAGCGGCTCTGTGACTAAAGGAACATTGCCGTAGACCTGGGCCACTTGCAGGTAGGTCCATGCGCGGAAAGCCTTGACAACGGCATACTCAGCCTCGAACACCTTGCGGTCGTTCTTCACCAAGTCCTTGTTGACGTTCTTCAGGTAGTAGTTGCAGTTGTTGATGACTGCGTAGTAGTCGCTGATGCGGTTATAGGCATTCTCGGTGTCCACGGTGAAGTTTGTGATGGCCTTCAGATCCTTACTGGCCGAAGCCGTGGTGGTGGTAAGGTCGCTACGCAACTCACCGAGCAGCACGGTGCGGTCGGCAATGGCCTGCAGCTTGTAGATGATGCCCATGACGCTGTAGACACTGTCGGTAGGTTCCTGCAAGCGGTTGTCCTCCAGGTTCTCCACCAGCTCGGAGTCGGTGTCCATGAGGTCGGAGCAGGAGGAGAAAGCCCACCCAAGCCCTCCCAAAGGGAGGAATGTCAATATGCCAGCAAGCCCCAAAATATGCGAAGTAATCCTTTGTTTTAATGTTTGCTTTTCCATATCCTTTTTATTGTTTATATATTAATCTTTAATATCTATCCCACATCCCTCCCATTGGGAGGGCTTGGGTAGGCTTTTATAGATTTATCTTCACACCCAGCGCGAAGGAGCGCGAGCTGGCCAGCAGGCCGCGGTCGATGCCCTGGAGCAGGGTGCTGCCGCTGACGCCGCAGTCAGGATCGGTGCCTAAGTATCGAGTCAGGGTAAAGATGTTGTAGGCGCCACCCCACAGGGTGATGCCCTGCAGGTAAGTGCTTGTGATGGGAATGGTGTAGCTCAGTGTGACATTGCTCAGGCGGAGGTAGCTGCCGTTCTCAATCCAGCGGTCGCTGAAGCGCGAGTTGCCCATGGGGTCGCCGTAGCTGATGCGCGGGATGTCGGTAGACTGGTTCTCGGCAGTCCAGTGCGACAGCATGGCCGTTGTCTGGTTGTGGAAGCGCGAGCCGCTCTCGAGCAGTGAACGCTGGTAATTATAGACATCGTTGCCCAAGGAATAGCGCATGGTGGCATTCAGCGACCAGTTCTTCCAGTTCAGGTGGGTATAGATGTTTCCATAGACATCGGGGTTGGGGTCGCCGATGATGAAACGGTCGTTCTCGTCGATGACACCGTTGTTGTCCTTGTCGACAAAGCGCATGTCGCCGGCACTGAAATATTCGCGCTGGTCACGGTCGTTAACCTGGTATAATCCGTCGGCCTCGGCCTCGGCCTGGGTGGCATAGACACCTTGAGTCTTGTAGCCATAGAACACACCGGCGGCGGTGCCCACCTGCGAGAGAATGGTGGCGCCGTAGGCCTCGGTCTCGAATGCCTTGTCATTGTCGGGCAGGGCGGTTATCTTGTTCACATAGTGACCGGCCGATGCGCCGACCTCCCAGCCAAAGTCCTTCAGGTTGAGTACTTTCACACCCATTCCCACCTCGAAGCCTTCGTTTTCGAGCTTGCCGTCGTTGCTCCAGTTTTCTGCCAGTCCGCTGGTCCATGCCAGCTGGCGCAGGGTGAGCAGGTTCTTGGTCCAGCCCTTGAAATAGTTGAAGTGTACATTCAGGCGATTGTTGATGAAGTTACCCTCCAAGCCGGCAGTCAGACGGGCAGTGGTCTCCCACTTGAGCGAGGTGTTGCCGATGTTGCCTATGGACTTGCCATCGACTTTCTGCGACAGCATGTTGTTGGCCACGAAATAGGTCTTCGAAGCAGTGTAGTCGACATTGTCGTTACCCGTTATGTCGAAGCCGAGGTTCAGGCGCAGGTAGTCAATGCCTTTGACATCGGCGAGCCACTTCTCGTTGCTCATCACCCACGCGGCATTGACGCTGGGGAAGAGTCCCCATACCACTCCGCCGAGCTTCAGCCCGTCGGCATCGTCGCCGAAGCATGAACTGGTCTCTGCCGAGAGGCCGGCCTCCACGTAGTACTTCTCGGCATAGTTGTAGTCGGCCTGTGCATACCAGGTAAGGTCGCGGGCCTTGTCGTCGGCACCCCATGTGGAGCGGTAGTTGCGGGCATTGCCCGTGCTGGGGTACTTGTCGTTACCTGTGTCGAAACCGCGCTGAGCCGTCAGCTTGTATCTGTTGCTCTGGTAGCGGATGCCTCCGAAGACGTCGATTTTGTGGGCATTGTAGCGGTTGCCCCATGTCAGACGGGTGTCGCTCATGACGCTATTCTGGCGGGCAGCCATGCTCTGCGCCATGTTCTCCACCTGGATGTCGCTCGATGCCAACAGGCGGAAGGGCGGTGTTCCCTCGAGGGGCAGGTAGTAGTTCTCATTGGTGTTGACCAGCGTGAAGTTGAAGTGCTCGCTTAGCGAGAGGTGCTGGTTGAACTTAAAGCGCGGGGTGACGCTGAAGCTGACCATGCGGTTGCCTGCCTGGTTACGGTTCTTGCCGTCGCCTAACTGCAGTATGCCTATGGGGTTGGCCAGGCGCACCGAGTTGGCGTAGATTTCGCCATCATCCTCGAAGACCTTGCTGACGTAGTTGTCGGCATCGGCCAGATAGTGGCTGGGATTGCCGTTTATGTCGAAGGCGTATGGAGCCAGGAATGGCGACTTGACGAGTGACAGGAATCCCGGAGCTGTGATGGTGCCTACCGTCAGGTTTTCCTTGGCACCGTCGTCGCGCAGGTCGCGGTTGACGTCGCTGTAGGAGGCATCGAATCGCACATCGAGTTTCCGTATGACGTTGATGTCGCTGTTCAGTCGCATGTTGAAACGCGAGAAGTCGTTGCCACGCAGGGTGGCGTCGCCAAGCGAATATCCCACCGACAGGTTGTAGTTGGCCACGTCGTCACCGCCCTGTACGTTGATGCCGTAGTTGGATACGAAGGTGTTGTGATAGACCTCGTCGGTCCAGTCGGTATTATTATGATAGGTATTATAATAATAGTTGGAGGGATCGCTGTTGATGAACTCCAGGTTCTTCACATTGGCAGTAAGTCCCGAAAGCATCTCAGTGGCATAGAGGCGGTAGTCCTCGGCGCCCATCATCTTGGGCTGGCGCGGCATAAGCTGGTACTGGCCGTTGATGGTCACGTCGATCTTTGTGGCCATCGACTTGTTGCGCTTGGTCTTGATAAGCAGCACACCGGCGGCAGCCTTGGCGCCGTAGATGGCGGTGCCGTTCTTCATGACAGTGACGCTCTCGATGTCGTTGACGTTGAGGTTGGCCAGGATGTTGTTGTAATAGCCGTCGTGCAGCATTTCGCGGTTGTACTGCATGTCGGTGATGACACCGTCGATGACCACCAGCGGCTGGGCGCTGGTTTGCAGGCTGGTGAGACCGCCTATGAACATGGTGCTGCCCATGCCCAACTGTCCGCTACGCGTAACGGAATGGATGTCGGCTCCCAACTGCTCGGCCATGAGCGGGTCGATGCTCAGGCGGGCTGTGTTGTCAAAGTCCTGAGCCGTGCGGGTGACGTACGACAGCGTAGTGGACTGGTAGACAGGACTGAAGGAATTTGGGTAGAGCTGGGCGTCGGCCTTTCCGTCCTTGCTTCCGATGGCTTTCTGCAGCAGCTGATAGCCGTCGACACGCATGCTGACACTGTTTACATACTCGGGCATTTTCATCTGGTAGGTGCCCTTGTCATCGGTCATGGAGGTGTATCGATGGTTGCCGTAGGCTTCGACGATGACACCGGCTAACGGTTGCCCCGTGGCGGCATCGACAACTGTTCCGCTGACCATTTTCATATTATCTTGCGCATTCGCCGTGATGGAGCCACAGGCGAAGCAAATCACGCAGAATATCTTTTGTAGCTTGGTAATCATAATTATAAAATTTTTAATTATCAATTATCAATTCTTCCTCGGTCGCAGGTAGATGCAGTCGAGAAGCATCTCGCGGGAGTACTTCAAACTTTCACGTGCCAGGATGGAGCACTTCAGCTTCACCGAGAACTTCATGTTTGTCTCGCCGTAGTTGCACACCGGGAATATGAAGTTCTCGGCAAGCATCACGGTGTCGACCCTCGTGGGGTCAGTGCTGAACTTGGTTTTGTTACAGTCGAAGACAACCTCCTTTCCTTTCTCATCAACATAGTTGATTTCTGCCTGGAACATACAAGGCTTCAGCTGTGCGTATGGGTCGTAGACCGTCTGCGGCAGTATTACGGCACAGATGTCGTAAGCGCCTGCCAGAGTGTTCTCCAGCTTGAACGTCATCGTCCAGTTGCTGGTGTTCGTCTTGGGCGTGATGACCAGATATTCGTTCTCCGACACGCTGTCTGCAGCATGAATGCGCGTTGTATAGGTACAGGCATTGTCGTCGATAATCAGGCCGGTACGCTCGCCCTCAGTCCTCAGTTCACGATGATAGGTTGTGAGCGGTGTGAAAGGCCACTGTGAAGTGGTATAGAGTGTGCCGTTGCTGTACGTTGTCGGCGTGGCGTCATAAAGTATGCCACCCTCGTCGAAAGGACGGTGGAACACATGGTACTTAGGATAGCGGCGGTTGTAGGCATAGGTGACGAGCGAGTCGGTGGGAGACGACTGGATGGTGCGGCTGAAAATGGCATCGCCAAGCAGAGCCTGATTGGCCCAGAGGCGCTGCAGCGAGTCGCCGTTCTCGACCGAGGCGTCAAAGCGGAAATAGTCCATGGCCTCCTGCCAGACCCGCTGCCACTCTGAGGCAGTGGGTGCGACAAAGATATAGGAAGAGTCTTCGGCGGCCAGCTCGCCCACACGCTCCAGCAGTAGGTTGCGCTCAATGAAGACTGAGTCGGCATAGACCTGCTCGCCATCAACCATTCCGCCCTCTACCGACTCAGTAGGGCTGAACTCCTCCTGCTCGTAGCTGGCCAGCTGCTCTCCAATCAGGCTGTAGCGCGAATCGTTGAGCATAATCTCATAAAGGTTATAGCGATAGGGCAGCGTACTCTGAAGAACGTGCATTACACCGCCCTTCGCCCTGACGTTGGCCTCCTTGATGGGAACGTCGAGCACCTTGTTGTTGCCTATGGTAGTACGCTTGGTGTTCAGCAGGAAGAACTCAGTGGGTGTCTCCACGCTGGAAGTGGGGTGATAGGACAGGTGGTTGCCCACGAATGACCGCTCCACCATAGAGTCGCCCCTGTTGGTAGCCACCAGGCTGAGCACAGAGTCCTTGTTGAAAGAGCCGTTGACGGGTGCCAGCACGGTGAACGTCTGTACACCGTCGAGCAAGTCGGCATAGCTCACGTCGGTCTTCTTGTGGTGCTTGAAGACCTTGGTCTGGCTGAGCACCTCGCGGAAGTCGCTCAGCTCAGCACGCTGCTGCATAGCCTGCCAAAGAGTGGGCTCGCTGTCTGACAGGGAAAGCGGGTCTTCATAGTGGTCAGCCCATTCGGAGCAGGCGGTAAGGGCTGCGGCAGCGCCGCAGCACAGCCAACAGGCAGCGAGGGTATGTTTTATGCTTTTGGTAATCATAACTATTATCTTCAATTATCAATTATCAGTTGTCAATTATCTTAGTGACGGTCTTCGCCGTCGGGGCTGTCGTAGACATCCTTGGGGCAAAGTTCTATGTAGTCAATGGACATATAGAGCGTGCTGCCTTCAAGAATCTGACGGAAGCGCAGCCAATAGTCCTGGTCGGCACGCATATATTGCTTCACCAAGATGCGACGCACGTCATTGCCATAGGTGCGGAAAGGCTCCGAAGTGCTGCCATAGCTGTCCATTGCCTTCATGAAGCCGCGGTTGCGCATGGCCTTGTCGATGGCCTTGTTCTCCTCCTCGTCGTCGGTGTCGGCTTCCCATCCTACGTTGGCATCGAAGTTACGGAAGCTGATGGGAATGCCGCAAGGCTCGTTGTTCAGATATACCTGCGCAATGCCTCGGTCGTCGCCGAGCGAATAGCCCAGGCGCACCTCGTAGGTGCCGTCGTGTGGCACGGGCGGCAGCTTGACGGAGGCGTCGAACTTCTCGCCTGTGATACAGACACCGCTGCCCTGATAGTGGCGCCAGCCGGTCTGCTCGTTGCCGCAGCCGATGAAAGTCTTGGCATTGTGCATCTTGAAGTCGGCGAGGAAGCCGTTCTTGAAGCCAATCATCATCTCCTCCTTACCCATGTGCTCCATGCGGGCATGGCCGTTCATGAAGTCTGGACTGAGGCAGCTGCCGTCAATACGGATGCGGCGGTTGAGCACCTCCTCGCGTACTTTCTTCGAGTAGACCAGAATGTCGTCGATGTAGATGTAACGGCCGTTCTTGCACGACTGGGTGTAACTGTCGCCCTCGTCGTTCTTCAGTACTCGTACGCCACGCACCGAGGCGTTGCTCTTCAAGCCCACGCGATTGATGTAAATCTCCTCACCGGGATTACTGCAGAAGCGGACAAGCGTGTGGGGTGCCATCGTCTCGTAGTAGTCCTCAGGGTCGTAGATGTTGAAGAGGCATTTCTGTGTATAGATGTCACCACGGCAGTGTACCCAGTAGTCGCGGGGGCCAGTGCGGTTGATGAGGTGATAGCTCACGAAGCGGTTCAGGGGATTATGGCGGTTCTTGAAGTCCTCGTCATACTTGCCGGCGTCATCGGGATACGACTCGTCGTAAACTTGCTTGGCGTATGCCTTCAAATCGTCAATGTTGTTGATGCCATGAACCTTAAATATGGAGTCGGTCTCGACGAACGCCGTGAACTTGAAGAATCGTTTTTCAGGATACCACGTCTTGCACTGCTTGGAAGCCGTTCCGTCGTTGGCTGTTCCGTATGGCACCTTGAAGCCTTTTCCGCCCCACGCCGAGTCGGGGTCGACGGTATAGGTGTCGTCATTGTACTTGGTCAGCGAGTCGGCGATGCCAGTGAGCTTGAGTGCCTGACAGAAGAGGGAGAGGTTGGGATTCTCCTCCATCAGTGCGGGCAGGAACTGGTTGCTGGCCTGGATGACATGGTCGATGACGTGTACTACGCCGTTGGTCACAGAGTCGTCCTTCTGGATGATTCGGGAAATCTTGTTCACATAAATCAACAGGGCGTTGTTGTTGTATACATCACTGTCGGAAGTCATCTCAATGTAGTCGTCGTTCATGTTGACGGGAGGCACCTCACCGCCCATGTCGGTTGTGAAGTAGGCCTTGTCCTGCACGATATGAGTGCGCGAAATGGTGTCGCACTGCTCGCGGGGCAGGGCGTCGAGCGACGCATAGCCGTTCTCCTTGAGGAACTTCTGAATGGCCTCGTTAGTGGGGGCGAAGACGGTGTAGTGTCCGTAGGTCTGCAAGATGGAGAGGTAGTTGCTGCGCTCCAAAATGGTCTTGAAGTCGCTGAACTGTGCTTCATTGGCTTCGATGAAACCGGCAGCCGTGAGGCGCACCGAAGAGTAGAAGTTCAGCGGGGCGTCGCTGTCGTCGTCGCTACAGGAGGTAAAGGCAGCAGCGGTAAGGGCTGCGGCAAAGCCACAGCACAGCCAACAGGTGGATATCTTGTTAATAAACTTGTTAATCATAATCTTCAATCTTCAATTTTCAATCTTCAATTCTTCTCCAGATCAGCATCATCGCCTGTGTTGTAGGCAGGATTCTGCTTCAGATAGGGGTTCACCTTCAGCTCGTTTCGGTAGTATGGCAGATAGAGCGCGTTGGGGTCTGCCAGGCGAATCTGGATTCCGCTCACGTTGGTTACCTGCTTCTTGGTGACGGTAGTGGCGAGCTGCCTGGTGCTGCCCGTGCGGCGTGCCTGACGCAGCAGGTCGTACCAGCGCTTGCCCTCGAACATCAGCTCACGGTGGCGCTCATCCATGACAAGCTGCTCCATGTCCTCCTTGGAGTCCTTGTAGTCGTTGAACTTCAGGACTTCTCCCGAGCCGGGCGAGAACGAGTTGACGGCGCGCTTGCTTACGGCATTGATCAGCGAGAAGGCACTCTCGAAGTTGTCGCTGCCCAGTTCGATGAGGGCCTCGGCCTTCATCAGCAAGACCTCGGTCAGGCGGTAGACAATCCAGTGTGCATAATCGTTGGAACGCCAGGAGTATTCAGGACTCCAGTTGCTCTTCGTGTTGTCAATGGTGACCCTGTTGGCAGCATACTTGGCAATATAGTACTGCGTGGTTCCCACCTGATAGATGGACTCGTAGGCGCGGCAGTCGTTCACATTGAAGAGTTCGGTGCTCTTGTTGGGCAGGTCGCCGTAGAACTCGTCGAAGGGAGCCAGCCGTCCCGACGACATGGTGTTGCCGCTGGTGTTGAGATAATAGGTTCGTACGTAGCCGTTCTTGTTGTCCTTGTTGAGCGTCTCGTTGAACGTGAGTTCGAAAAGGCTCTCGAACGAGTTGCCCTCGCCGAAGATTTCATTATAGGCATTGCCCGAGGTGTTCTCGGTCTTTTCCATAATGAGGGGGATGTCGTTGAAGAGGTACACATCGTTTTGCAGACGGCGCTTCAGGCTCTCGTATTCCTTCTGCTTGAAGTCGATGACAAAGTCGCAGCACTCGATGCACTTCTGCCAGTTTCCCTGCCAGAGGTAGAGGTCGGCCAGCAGGGCATAGATTGCCGGGCGTGTGACGCGGGCCGTATTGTCGCGCTCGGCGCTTTCCTTCTGCTTGTCGGGATTGGGCTTGCGGAAGTAGAGCTGTGCATCGTCCTTCACGGCTTCCAGGTCTTCAATCAGATTGGTGAGTATGGTGTCGAACGAGGTGGCCGGCAACTGATATTCCTGCTTATCGGTGATGCTGGGCTCACGGGTGAAGGGAACATCACGGAAGGCACGGATGAGGTGGAAGTAGCACAGGGAACGGATGAACGTGGCCTCGGCAATGTTGGCCTTCATCTCTGTAAGCGCATAGTTAGGGTCGAGGTCCTGAACCTCCGGGGCATAGTGTATTACGATGTTGCACCGGTTGATGGTCTGGTAGAACGATGCCCAGTTGCAGAAGGGGTTGCTTGGCAGAAGGTCTTCCTTCACCAGCTGCTCCAGGTCCTGCGACGAGGAGACGCCGATGATCATGTTGTCGGAACGGGCCTCGCCCCAGAGTCCCATGCGGGTGATGCAGTCCTCTGCATAAAGGCTTTCATAGCAGCCCATAAGCACACTGGTCACGTCGCTCTTCTTTGTCCAGTAGTTTTCGAGCACCACGTCGTTCAGCGGCTTCAGGTCGAGGAAGTCGGAGCAGGCGGTGAAGGCTGCAGCAGTGCCGCAGCACAGCAAACACGCGGTGATTTGATGTCTTATCTTGGTAATCATAATATTTTCCTTATTTAGAACGAAACAGTAACGCCAGCGGTAAACGACTTGGCACGCGGTGTCTGGGCATTGTCGGTAACAATGCCATAGCCTCCGTAGCCCACTTCTGGATCGGCTCCAGAGTACTTGGTGAGCACAAAGAGGTTGTTGGCCGATACATAGAGGCTCAGCTGGCTCAAGCCTACCTTCTTGAGCGACTTGGGCGAAAGGGCATAGCTCAGCTGCGAATAGTTCAGACGGATGAACGAGCCGTCCTCGACAAAGCGGTCGCTGCCCAACCAGTTGTAGCCGTAATTGTAGAGTGCGCGGGGAATGGGGGATACGTCACCCTCGACGCGCCAGCGCCACAGCACGGCGCGGCTCTGGTTGTTGTTCGAGTACATGTTCTCGGCGTTCATGCGAGCCTTGTTGATAATCTTGTTGCCATAGCGGAAGTTGAACTGGTTGTTCCACGTCAGGCGTCCCCAGTGGAGCTTGAAGCCGAAACCTCCGGTGAACTTCGGCAGCGACGAGCCGAGATACACAATGTCGAGCTCGTTGATCTGGCCGTCGGCATTCACGTCTTCGTAGATGGCATCACCACCGTGGAACTCCTTGTCCTCGTCGTCCGTGCCAGTGTAGCAGAACACCATGGGCTTTGTGCGGCCATAGTTGTCGAGGATGACGTTGCCGTTCTCGTCGCGGGCAACAGGTGCGTTGGGACCACTTACGCCAGGCACTTCTTCTTCAGAGTACTTGCTGTACTGGTAGACACCCTTATAGCGGAAGCCGTAGATGCCGCCTAACGGGCGGTTCAGCTCTACACGCGACAGGTAGCTGCCGTTCTTGCGGTCGAAGTCGCTGTTCAGCGAGGCCAGCACGGTCTCGTCCATCTCGGTGAGCTTGTTGCGGTTGTTGGCGAAGGTGATGTTGAAGTCAACCCCGAACTTACCTTTCTTAATAATATTATTACCGTTCAGGTTGAATTCCCAACCCACATTCTCCATGGAGCCCACGTTCTGGTAGGCCAGCGATGAGAAACCGGAGCTGGAGGGAAGTGAGCGGTTGCCCATGAGCAGGTCGGTGGTCTTCTGTCTGTAGACTTCTACATTACCGTTGATGCGGTCGTCCCAGAATCCGAAATCGATACCCAGGTTGAAGGTTTCCTTCTGTTCCCACTTCAGGTTTTTCAGCTGCACGTTGCTCTGGTACACCGAGCCGTTGTCCATATAACCCTTGCCGCCAGTGTACTTGCTGTAGAAGAGCCCTTCGCTTCCAGGCTGTGCACCTACGATACCCCAGCCCGGACGTATGGCCAGCATGCTGACGAACGGCAGGCCTTTCTTGAACCACGGCTCATCGCTGATGATGTACTTTCCCGAGAGGGCGGGGAAGTTACCCCAGCGCTGGTCGGGGCCGAACTTGGTGCTACCGTCACGGCGGACAGAGAAGTCGAGGATGTAACGTCCTTTGAAGGCGTAGTGGGCAGAGTAGGTCAGATAGATACTGCGCCACTGGCCGGGCGAGGAGCCGAAGCTGGAAATGATGCCCGGAGCGCTGGCCGAGATAATCGTGCCAGTGGGCAGTCCGTACTCGCTGGTGTTCTGGCTTGTACTGTTACCGTCGGTAAGCTGTCCGCGCAACATCATCATCAGCGAGTGGTCTAGGTTGCGGAAATGCGGCACGAAGGTCAGCGTGTGGGTGGTGGTTATGCCTAAGCTCTTGTAGGCATTGTTGGTGGCAAGGTTGGCGTCGCTGCTGCTCCAGCCGCCGGTGCTCAGCGAGAGCGGGCGGAACATGTCGTTGTAGCGGTTGAAGATGTTGAACACAATCTTGCCTTCATAGGTCAGTCGCGACTTCTCTTCCTCAAAAGACAACAGCTCGTAGTTCAGTTTGAACTCAGGCTCGATGTTGTAGCTCGTCTCCTCGTTCTTGGCCAGGTCGGCCAGTGCCACGGGGTTGTAGTCCTTGAGCTGGTTGTCGCGGAACACCTCGTTCACCGTGGGTAACATATTATAATAGGTGCCCAGGCTGTTGCCGTCCTTGTCCTGTTCGTAGATAGCCAGGTTCGGCATGCGGCGATAGGCCACGGAGAGCAGGTCGGCATAGTTCTTCTTATTGTCGGTGTAGGTCAGTGCCACGTTCGTCTGTATCTTGATGCGGTTGCTGACAAAATAGTCGAGAGCCACGCGGGTGGTGAAGCGGTCCAGCTTCTGCTTGATGATGGAACCCGTCTCATGGTCGTAACCTGCGGCAATGCGGAAGTTGGCCTTCTCGCCGCCACCGCTCAGAGCCAAGTAATGGTTCTGGCGCCATCCAGTCTTCTTCACGGCATCCACCCAGTCGGTGTTCTCGTTGTACATCTGGTATTCCGAGAACTCACCGCCCGACCGGTAGTTGATTTCGTCAATATTGTCGCTGGCTCCGGCCTGCAGATGGGGGTTGAAGTACTCCTCCTTCAGCATCATGGTGTACTCGTCACCGTTCAGCAGCTTCATGCCCTCGGGCTGGTAGGTGCCGGTAAGGCGCAGGCTGTAGGTCACCTTCGTCTTGCCTCGGGCGCCGCGCTTGGTCTTGATTTCTATTACACCGTTGGCACCCTGCGAACCCCAGATGGCCGTAGCGGCGGCATCCTTCAGCACGGCGATGCTCTCAATATCCTCGGGGTTGACGTTGAGCAGCTCGGCAAACTTCTCGTCGTTTGCTGATGAGAAGTCGAAGTTGTCGGTGTTGCCCGTCTCCCAGACGTTTCCGTCGACAACGATGAGCGGCTCACTGCTTCCGTTGATACTCGACACACCGCGCAGTCGCATCGAAGTGCCCGAACCCAGGTTACCTGAGTTGGCCACGATGTCAAGGCCGGCGATACGACCCTGAAGGGCTTCATCTACCGTAGTGATGGCCAGTCCCTCGAACTCCTTCATGTCGATGCTCTGCCGGGCCGTGGATATTTCCTTCTGCGGAATGGCAAGTCCGCTGCCCTGGGCACGCTTCTTGGAGGTGACGGTCACCTCCTTTATCTGTGTGGCGTCCACCAGCTTCACAATGAACTTCGTCTTGTTAAAAGGAAGGGTCACCGTCTTGTATCCCACATACGAGATACGGAGCTTGTCCTTCGGGTTCTTCAACTTGAACGAGAAGTTACCGCTCATGTCGGTCTGAGCGGAGGCCACTATGCGGTTGGCAGCATCAAGCTCCACCACATTGGCCATCATCACAGGGCCGAAATTGTCGGACACCGTTCCGCTGATGATGTCGCCGGCCTTCTGCGCAAAACAGATTGAAGATTGAAAAATGAAGATTGACAGTTGCAGGCAGAAAGCCGCAATCCACAATCTCTTTGACCAATCCTCACGTGGGAATAAATGTTCTATTGTCTTCATAATCTTCAATTTTCAATCTTCAGTTTTCAGTCATCAGTGGTCCGTCAATCAAGTGAATAACTGCCGACGATGAGTTGTGGATAATCGTGGCACTGCTCTTCGACGAGGTGTTGTACGTATATTCGCGGGCCATCAGGTTGAACAGTCCTGGCTTTTCGGTCATCACCCTGCGTACGTTGCCGGCCTTGTCCTTGATGGAAATGCTGCTGCCGTTTTTGTCGGTGGTGATGGCCAGCTTGTTGAAGGTCTTGCTCTGCTTGTCTATGAAAGCCGTCTCAAACTCTGCCATGCTGGTTCCGTCGGCATTGCTGCTGTCGTTGTCAGTAATGTTGTCAGCACCGATAAAGAGGGAGTTGTCCTGGATGTGGTAGCGCAGGAACTCGTTAATCTGCTGTGAATATTGCAGGAACGTCTGCTTCTGCTTGAAGTCCGTGGTGTCAAGTACAGCCACGTCATCCCACGTAGGCAGCTTGTTGGCGGCAATCAGTGCGTCGATGCTCTCGTTTGTGGGCACGTAGACAGTGTAGTGGAAGTTGTTGAAAACGCTGATGCACGTGTCGCTGCAGGCGAAGCGCCCGTCGTGGATGGTCTCCAGTAGGTCGCTGCCCTCAAGCAGTTCGCGGAAACGGCTGAACTCCGGATGCTGCCCTAACAGGTTGCACACGGTCTGGCGGGTACCCATCACGGGGCTGTCCTCCAGTATGTAGGTCTTACCGTTACCGCCATTGGTCTGGTCGTAGACATAGGTGATGGGCACCGACGGTGTCTCGCCGTTCACCTGGCGGCTACCTTCCACCAGCATGCCCTGGGCGCCTTGGGTGGCATTGCGGACACGCAGTGTGGAGCCTCCCTTCGTGCGGTAGTACTCATGTCCGTCTTCCACATCGCCAATGACCACATGGTCGTCCAGTATGTTGTACAGGCGGTTCAGTATGGGGTTGCCGTCCAAGCTCATGCCGCCACTATTCGTGTACACGCCAATGGAGTCGCCGGCAATGCCTGTCTCCGGGTCAATGTTGTGGATGCTGGCATACACCTCGTTACCCTTCTTGGTGGGGTCGTAATGGAAGCGCAGCAACTGTCGCTGGGGCTTGCCATACGAAACGGGGTCGACATACTCAAGCAAAGCATTGTTCGACGGCAGGAAGAAGCTGTAGCGTGAGTTCAGCGAGTTCAGGTAGGCACCGTAGTTCAGCTGCTCGATGGCCCAGTGTATAATGCTCATGTTCTGGTCAACCACCGTAGGATACATCACACTCACGAACGAGGTGGGAGTAAACACGTGGTTGGTCAGATAGACGGCACCGTTGCAGGCCAGCCACACCGAGTCTACATGCTCGGCCGTGATGCCCAGGGGGTCAGCGGCATCGTTCAATATGTACTGGAACTTGCTGGGCACGCTGCTGATGAACGACGACAGCATGTTGGCCTTGAGGAACTCCGTCAGTGTGGAATAGGGAACGTTGTCCCACGAGCCGAAGCTCTTGCGGAGTGCAGCACCGGCACCATTCTCCCAATAGTCGTTCAGGGCCTCATCGCTGGGCACCAGCATCACGGCCATGTCCTGCTGAAGGGCGGTCTCGCTTCCCTCGCTCGACAGTATGAAGTAGCTGTTCCATCCTGGGTCGAACGGCAGCTCGCCGTTGGCCTGGCTCTTCTGGTTATGGGTGGAGGTGAACTCCTGGCCTCCCTGCGAGCGCTTGGCGAAGTATCGCAGCTGGAACACCGAGTCCACTGAGGTGCCGCGGTTGGTATTGTAGGCACGTGTCACCTCGTCGCCGCAGTAGTCGAGCACGGAGTAGCGCTCCAACAGATGGGCGAAGATGCTGGTGTTCTTCTTGTTGGCTATTATGTCGGCCATGTTGGGTAGCGGTGTCATCACCTCGCTCATGCGGTTGATGAAACCGTTCAGGCAACGTATGTTCTGCTCCACAATCTGCGCACCGTTCACCGAGGCATCGCCGCTCTGGCGGTGGGTGGTGTGGTTGAACAGGAAGTCGTAGTCCTCGTTGGTAATCTGCTTGTTGGCCATCTGGCGCTCAATGAAATGAATCAGGGGTGTTGGCGTCATGTCATGCATCACCACCAAGTTGTCGCGGTCACGGTAGCTCTGCCAGTAGATGGCATCGGGGATGTCCCCCTTGCGCATCACAGGCACTGTGTCGTAGATGGAGAGCGACGACTGTCGGCGCATGCAGTTGCCCTCAACGGGTCCCTCGGTACTTGAGAGTGCCTGCACCTGATAGCTGTTGTCGATCATACTGCCAAACAGCAGCATTTTCTTCTGCGAGTTCGACAACTGCTCGTAGCTCTTCACACCCCACGCATTGTTATGGTAAAACCGCTCAAAGGCCGCATCGTCGGCCACAAAGAGCGTCTTCGAACCGGTCTTGGCCAGCACGTCACGGTAGCCAAGATCATCAATCATCCGCACTGTGTTGGTGAAATTGCCCTGCTCGTCGAGCCAACTGTAGATGCTCGAATCCCATCCCTCGGGAGTCCGCTCGTCCAAGTCGTACTCTGAACACGACGTCAAGGCACTTCCTCCTGCCAACAGCACGCCGGCGACCAGCACCCAGTACCGGCCCCGTTTCCAGAATTGTCTTTCGGTTTTCATACGTTGTTGTGAATTTTTTGATTATTTGTTGTTAGGTTTTTCCGTTGCAAAGGTAGTGATAAATAGTTAATCAGGCTTGTTGCCACGTGTGGTGGACTTTTCTATACGTACATGCGTACTTCGGCAACGTCTCAAATGCTTTCCATTTTGTGTCACTTGTGGTTGACACCGTAGCCGAACAGCGCAAAGTCGCCCTTCAGGGGGTCGTCGGGAAACACTTCGGCCAGGGCTGCCGTCAGCCGCCGGGCGGTGCTCATGGTGGCCGTCTTGCTTGAGAGAAGCCCTAATCTGACGCTTTGGCTGAGCACGTGGGTGTCCATGGGAACGATGAGCTGGCGGCGGTCGATGAAGTCTGACCAGAGGCCGAGGTCTACGGGCGAACCGCTGCGCACCATCCACCTGAGGAACATGCAGACGCGCTTGCAGGCCGACTGCGTGTCCTTGGGCACCACTAAGCTCATGCCCTGTTGGTTGAAGTAGTGGCAGATGGACTCTATGGCCGTCAGGGCATCGCCTGCCCTCCTAACCATGCCCGTGTCGTCGTTGCTGGCTTGCTGCATAGCCTCTAAAACATAGTTGCCCAGGGTGCCGAAAGCAGAAAGCAATCGGCGGTAGTCGTTCAGGAAGTTGCACATTGTGTTGTTGTTGTACAAGCGGTAGAAGCAGCGCCTGTCGCCAGCGGCGAACATGCGCTCGTAGTGCCCCGAGCGAATCCAGTGGTCAACGTCGCCATCGGCGGCATCGAGAATCAGCCTTATCTTCTGCATAAACTGCTGGCGGCTGCCATAGCTCAGACATGAGGCAACAAAGGCCATGGCCTCCTGATTCCTGCTGCCGCTCACCTGATGCATGAACCACGACGGGTCGCCGTCGAGGAAATCCGCCGTCTCGTACTGCTCTGCATAGCGCACGAGCAGCTCGCGTGTCTCTTTCTCCATATCCTCTCTCCTTTTTTATTTAATTATTAATAGATTATGGTGGGTAAGGTTTGTTTTGCGCCGTGCAAAGATACTAAATTCCGGCGAAACTTTCGAAAAACGCGGCAAAAGTATTGCGAATTGGGTAAAAAGTAGTACCTTTGCAGTCGATTTTTATGACATGAAGAATATTATGAAAGCAAAGAGACTTGTAATTTGGATTTTGTCGCTGACATTCATGCCGGTGACAGCAGTTGCCGACGCCTACGACGCGAACAACTATCTGCCTACGAACGCCAATGTGACGCTTAACGAGACCAACCTCCCCATACTCTTCATCAATACCACGGCATTAACTGGCAATACCACGGTAATCCACAAGGACTACCGTGTGGCCGTCCGCATGACCATCATCAGCAATGCCGACGGCAAGAACTACGCCGACACGGTGGCACATCCTAATCAGAAAATAGACTACGACGGATGGGTTGCTATCAAGTACAGGGGAAACTCTTCGTTCGAATATGCGAAGAAGAAACCCCTTGGCTTCAAGACAATGGCAACGAGCGACGTCGACGGGAAGAAGGAAAAAGTGAAGCTCTTAGGCATGCCCAAGGACAACGACTGGGTGCTGCTCGCTCCCTACCATGACCGCAGCATGATACGCGACGTGCTCACCTTCGAGCTGGCCAGGCCATACTTTGAGTACACGCCGCGCTCACGCCACTGTGAGCTGATTATGGACGGTGTCTACCGCGGAGTCTACATACTCTGCGAGAAGCCCGGCAAGGGCAAGAACCGCCTGAACTTGGAAGAGCCCGGCGACGAGGGCGATGCCGTTACCGGCGACTACCTCATTGAAGTCGACGGCAACGACGAGGAGCACTATTATACGTCGAAATACAAGGCACGCGACGCAAACGGGAAAGACATCTACCTGCACAGCAATGTTTACATACAGTACAAGGCTCCTGACTACGACGACATGATGCCCGACCATCCGGCGCAGCTGGAATACATCAACCAGCATATATCCGATATGGAGGACGCACTGAACGGCCCGGGCTTCGCCAGCCCACAGACAGGCTACCGACATTATTTCGACGTGTCGTCGATTGTCAACTTCATGCTCACACAAGAGTTCACCGGCAATCCCGACGCATACCGCAGGAGCACATACCTCTACAAGCGCCGCGACTCCGTAGACCCGCGCTTCAAGATGTGCCTCTGGGATTTCAATATGGCCTACGGCAACAGCCTGCAGGGGTATCTGGGCGAAAACAAGTGGCATTACATAAACGAATCCTCCATACAGGCATTCAGGCATAACCACGTGCCCTTCTGGTGGACACGCATGATGAGCGACCCATACTACGTGGACCGGCTGAAGAGGCGCTGGGGCGAGTTCCGCACGTCAAGCTTCCGCGAGGCGCACATCACCCAGGTGATAGACTCGCTCGTCAACCTGCTCGAGATAGGGGGAGCGCGTGAACGCAACTACCAGGCGTGGCCGAACTGGAACGAATACGTTTATCTGGCAGCTAACAATACAAGAAACTACGAAGAGGAGATTGCCACACTGCGCTCATGGATAGACTCTCATCTGAGCTGGCTCGACCAGCAGCTTGGCTTCGACCCTCAGAGCCAGACAACGGGAATCCTTTCTTGCACTCTGAATGCTGACGGCAATGAGGCCGGCAGTGAGTGGTATGACCTGCAAGGCCGCCGGATAGATGGCCTTCCGGCGAAAAAAGGTGTCTATGTCCATGGCGGCAGAAAAGTAGTTGTGAGATAGAGACTAACCGAAATAACTGACAATTATCAATTATAGTGATGAAAAGAACCGTATTATCAACACTCATTACCGTTATCGCCGCACTGTCTGCCATGGCCCAGACCAAGGAAATAGACATCAGCGGCAACAACACCTCATCAAGTTACGTAACCTACGACAAGGCCTTCTCGATAGCCGCCAGCTATTCCGTCGACGTGAAGATGGCGCGCTACTGCTACTTCTCGTCGACCATCACCGGCAGTGGCACACTGAACCTATATGCCGGCGGCGAGCGCTGCTACCTCGGCACCGAGAAGGGCAAGAGCTGGCCCAACTGGAATGGCTACAAGGGCGACATACACATTTATCCGTTCAAGGAGAACTCGTCGTCGGCAGGGTTCTTCGGCGTGGTGCTTGCCCATGGCGGCAAGTCGTCGTCGGCAGACAATGCCCTTGACGATGCACAGTCGGGCAAGGTAAACACTTCGATGGCCAGCAATAAGGTGACGCTGCACAGTGGAGCCACCATCTGTTGCGAGGCCAACACGTCGGGAGCCGGCTTCCGCATCGGTGAGCTGCAGACCGAGGCAGGCTCAACGTTGCAGGGGTATATGAAAACCAAGCGGGCAGCCTATTATCTGATTGGCGGACTGGACACCGACGGTACGCTGGCAGGAACCATAGCCCCGTCGAGCTACAACGACGAGACATTGTTGGGCATTGTGAAGGAAGGCAAGGGCACTTACTGCATAACAGGCAACAACAACTACGTGAGCGGTGCCCTCCGCGTGCTGGAAGGCCGTGTGCTCGTGGCAAACGACCGCGCCGAGGCTGAGACGAAGAAGATGCGCGGAGCGCTCGGCGCGCGCCCTAACGAGAGCGACGCCATTGCCTATGTCTTCACCAATGGTGTGCTCGGAGGCACGGGCAGCATAGGCGGCACCGTGGATAACTTCGGAACCATTGAGCCTGGCGACGACGCCACAGGCACACTCACCATAAGGAACTATGCGGCGCCCTCGAAAAACGCCAACCTCACCGTACATCCCACATCGGTGCTGCGCTTCAAGATTGGCTCTGCCGACAGCTACGACCGTCTCGATATAGGCGGCACGGTGGGTTTCGACACACGCATGGAGGATTTTTCTACCAGCGACAAGAGTCCCATCATCGAGATTGCGTTCGACGGAACACCTGTCAGCGTAGGCACTGAGCTGACGCTGATAAGCGCAAAGAGCAAGACCGGCGACTGGAACTTCATCCTGCGCCGCCCGCAGAACTACACGTGGGAGATTGAGGAGCGGACGGCAGAAGGGCAGTATCAGGTGGTGCTGCGATTGGTGTCGCTCAGCACCCCAGAAAACCCCGATGACCCCGACAATCCCGACGACCCCGACAATCCTCAGTCGACGATGGGAGCCTACTATGACGATGGCATCAATGACAACACCGACACGAAAACCCTCAGATACTATGCCGACAAGAACAAGAAGAACATTGGCGTGGCACTGTCAACATGGAAGGACGGTAGCAGCGAGGCCGGGCGGCAGTTCAACATGCTCGTGGCCGAGAACGAGATGAAGATGGAGACGCTGCAGCCCTCTGAGGGGCAGTTCAGCTTCGGACAGGCCGACAACCTTGTGGCCCTGGCCAAGAGCAGCAACATGGCCGTGCGCGGCCACTGCTTGGTGTGGCACTCGCAGCAGCCCACATGGCTGAGCGAAGACGGCGGCAAGAAGAACGACAAGCACTGGACACGCGCACAGGCTCTCGACCTGATGAAAAACCACATCAACACCTTGATGAGCCATTTCAAGGGCAAGGTTACGGAGTGGGATGTGGTGAACGAATGTTTAGACGACGACCAGTCGGTGGTGCGCACCAACCCCAAGGCCTACAACCTGCGGCAGAGCGTGTGGCGATTAGCCATCGGCGACGACTATGTCGACTCCGCGTTCGTCTATGCCCACCGCGCCGACCCCACGGCCGTGCTCTACCTGAACGACTACGACGTGGAGTTGCAGGGTAGCGCCAAGGCCGAAGCTTTCTTCAACCTCATTATGCACCTCAAGGAGAGAAACATTCCCGTTGACGGCGCTGGCCTGCAGTGCCACTTCTCCATTGGCGAGGTGGACTCGGTGAAGCTTGCCAAGACCATCAGCCGCTTTGGAGATGAAAACCTGAAGTGCATCATCACCGAGCTTGACATGGGCATACCGTCAACGTCAAGTGCCAACTTAGAGGAGCAGGCCCGTAACTACAGGGTGGTCACCGACATAATGCTGAACAACGACAACTGCCCAAGCATGGTGGTTTGGGGCGTGAAGGACAACGACTCGTGGCGCTCGGCCTCAAGCCCTCTGCTATACAACAGCGGCCTGGGCAAGAAGCCGGCATGGTATGCCGTACGCTCGGCACTGCGCCACCGCGCCATCATTAATGAGCAGTCTGCCGGTGTTGACATGCCTGCCGCAAAACCCACCTCCAACGCCGTCTACGACCTGACGGGCCGCAGGGTTGAGAAGCCTGGCAAGGGAATATATATTGTTGGCGGCAGGAAGGTTGTGTACTAAGGTGGTTGCTCGTATGCCGCGATTATAGCGGCCCAACCATCTCCTCCTTTCGCGCGCGAATATGAGGTGTCGGTGACAAGCGTGCTGTAGGTACGCGATAATCCGCGCTTTTTGTCGCCTACCTAAAGGCAGGATTCTTTGTGTTGTCATTCCACCAGCCATTTCGCCATACCTTCGGCATGGCTGTATGGCTACATACCCCTATCTGATGCCTCTGGCATCGTCTTCCTTTCAATGAATAGTTGTCCAGTAAATGTTAATTTTACACTTAAAACTTAAAAAAAATCGGGGAAAAGCATTGCTGTTAGAAAAAATTTGTTTATCTTTGCACTTGCTTAATAATAAGCGGCCAATAACTGGTGCCTGATGGCATCTGAAACCATGAAGATGTGAAACTATTACTCGTTTTTATAAATCAATTTATTACTAATCATTCAAAAAAACTTAAAGCTTATGAAAATCGCAAAACTACTCGTTTTGGGAGCCGTGTTGCTGATTAGCGGCAAGGCTTTAGCGGTTGACGGCAATGTCTGGCCTAAGCCTGAGGCTCCTGGCGTGACACAGTTTGTCAAGTATGCCGAGAACGACACGATGTACATGTACAACGTGGCTGCAAAGATGTTCTTTGTCGGCGGAAACGACTACAACACCCGTGCCAGCGTGGGCATCAAGGGTTACAAGGTTATTTTCGTGCAGACCGACGACGGCCTCGAGCTTCGCGACTCCGTGGAGACCCAGAGTGCCGTGAAGTGCACATTCTCTACCGAGGACGCTGCTGCCATCTGGGTTGACAACAGCAATGAGACCTGGCGTTTCTGGACTGTGACCGAGAATGGCGACAGCTATCGCATCAGCAACGCTGTTTCCGCAGCAGGATTATTCCTCGGATGGAATGGCAAGGCTGAGGACACACGCCTCTACTTCGTTGACCCCGCCACCGCTGGTGTCGGCGTTGACTGGAAGTTTGTTTCCACCGCCACCTATGCTGCTTACGCCGAGAAGGTTGCAGAGTACGAGCCGAAGCTTGACCTTTACAACGAGGCCATGGCTCTGAAGGCTGTGCTCGACAAGGCTGAGGAGATTGGTGCCAGCGTGGCCGACCAGGTGGCTGTCTACAACAACACTGCCAGCACCAAGGAGGAGCTGACAGCAGCCATCACCGCAGCCAACGAGGCCATCGCAGTGCGCGAGAAGGAACTTGCACAGGAGAACATCACCAAGGCCACCGTGGCCAACCCCGTTGATGTCACTGCATTGTTCATTCAGAATCCCACCTTCACCGGTAACAAGTATGATGGTTGGAGTGGCGACGCCTTTGGCGGCTACAACCCGCAGAACAATGCCGAGCACTACAATAAGGTTTACAACACCTGGCAGCTGCTGACTGAGATACCCCAGGGTGTCTACAAGTTCAATGTGCACGCCTTCTACCGTGCAGGCGACGCAGTCGGTGCCTACAAGAACTACAAGGAGCAGAATGCCATTTCGCAGTATGCCAAGATTTTTGCAGCCTCTGAGGGCGACAGTCTTACCACTTCTATCGCATCGCCCTTCACAGCCCAGCTGACAGAAGACATGACCACAGGCACATGGTCTACCGCTACCGATGATGAGACAGGCGTTGTCTATCACATTCCTAACAACATGGTTGCTGCCGACGAGTTCTTCGGTGCTGGCTATTGCAACGACAATGCCGTTTACATGGCTGTTGGCGAGAGTGGAACAATGCGCGTAGGTGTTCGTAAGGACTTGACCACTGGTAGCGACTGGTCTATCTTCGACGACTTCTCGCTCGTGTTCTTGGGCAATGGTGCCGATGCTTACCAGCTGTGGCTCGAAGAGGCCATGAAGAGCGTCAAGGACATCGTTATTGCCGAGGGCGCTGTATATACCGAGTCTTATTTGGAGGCTTACAACAATGCCCGCAAGGTTGAGCTGAAGGCCTCCACCAAGGCAGAGGTTGTTGCCATACTTGCTCCCATCAATACTGCTGCTGCCGACCTCGACAAAAACCTCAAGCTCTGGGTAGAGTATCAGGAGGTGCTGGAAGAGGCCAAGACAACTGCCGCTAACATGGGTCTCGACCAGACATACACTGAAGAGTTAGGCGACTGGGCTGACTTCGAGGGTGCCGACGCACTGAAGGATCACGCCTTGACCAACGAGGAGCTGGAAACCATCATCGCCGATAAGCGCGCAGCCATCTCCGAGGCTATGGCTCACCCGACAACCGAGCAGGATGTGACCAAGCTGCTGGTTAACCCCGACTATTCAACAGGTGACTGGACTGGCTGGACGCGAGAGGCAGCAAGTGGCGGCAATGTAGCTGTTAGCAACTCGTGTGCTGAGGCTTGGAACAACGCCGGCTTCGACATCTACCAGGTGGTTCAGAACGCACCTAAGGGTGTTTACGAGATTTCCGTACAGGGCTTCTATCGCTACGGACGCACAGCCTATCAGGCATATCTGAACCATGACCAGTACACCACACCTGAGACCTGTCCCGTATTCATTTACCTGAACGACAACACCACGCCGTTCACCAATGTCTATGGCGACCCGCAGCAGATTACCGATCCTGATTTCTATGGCGGTGAAGGCGCTGCAGAGACTGGTTCCGATGGCGTAACCTACTATTATCCTAATACTATGGCTTCCTCAGCTACAGCTTTCTCTGCTGGTATGTACACACAGTCAGCATACGGCTTGGTAACAGAGGACGGTGGAATGCTCCGCATTGGTGTGAAGGGCGTTTCCAACCAGATGGGCGACAGCTGGTGCATCTGGGACAACTTCAAGCTCGTATGGAAGGGCTTCAATGCCGAGGTTATCCTGCCCGTGCTGCAGACTAACATCGAGAAGGCCAAGGAAGAGCTGAATGCTCCTATCGGCAAGGATGTGGCCCAGAAGCTGAGCGACGCCATCAAGGCCGGTGAGGATGCCATCGCCAAGGGCGACGGCCAGGGCATGTTCGATGCACTCTCTAACATTTTCGCTGCCAACAGCGAGGTGAATGCCTCCAAGACCCTCTTCGCCTCCCTGCAGGTTTCCTTCGAGGACCTGGCCAACAGGCTTAACGAGGCTATCTGCGCTGTCTCTGTAGTACAGGAGGCAAAGGCTCTGCTCGCCAAGGTCAACGACGGCATTGAGCAGCACACCTTCGCCGACAGCGAGGTTGAAGGCCTGCAGCTTGAGATTGCTCAGATGATGAGCCGTCTGGGTATACCAGAGGATATCGACAATGCTACCGACGAGAGTCCTATCGACGTGACCACCGCCGTTATCAACGCCAACTGCCTGATACAGAAGGGTTGGGAGGGTAGCCCCGCATACGACAACAACGCTCAGGACGCCGAGAAGTTCAATTCTGATTACAACGTCTACCAGCGCGTTTACGGTCTGCCCGCAGGTGTCTACACCGTATCGGTCAACGCATTCTATCGCGCAGGCGAGGCTGCTGCCGACTTCGACAACTACAAGGCCGACGCCACCAAGGACAACAACAGCTTCCTCTATGCAGGAACAGACAAGGGCGACACCGTGAGCGTAGCCATCAAGCGTCTGGCATCGGAGGCCAAGGAGCTGGGCGATCCCATTGAGAGCGGATACGTTGCCGTTGGCGAGACATTCATGGTTCCCAACAACATGACTGCTGCCGGTGCTGCCTTCTTAGAAGGACTGTATGCTGGCAACACTGTTACCGTAAGGCTCGGCGAGGGCGACGTGCTCACCATTGGTCTCAAGAAGTCTGAGAAAATCACCAACGACTGGACCATCTGGGCTAACTGGAACCTCACCTACTACGGCAAGAACAGCCAGAAGGACATCAGCGAGAACCCGATGGGCATCAGCAATGTTGAGATGGCTGAGACTGGAAGCGTGGTGTTCTACAACCTCAACGGCATGCGCATCAACAAGCCTGTGAAGGGCATCGTCATCATGAAGCAGACGCTGGGCGACGGCACCGTGAAGATTAAGAAAGTTAACCTGAAGTAAGCCGAGTGCAGACAGTAAAGAAAGTTTGAATATGCTAAAAGCATCCAGCTGAAACACCTCAAGAAGGAACTGGAGACGGGTCGGAAAGCCCGATCTCCGGTTCCTTGTTTTATCTGCCTGAATCATCCTTGCGCGCGTGTACCTATAATATATTATATAACCATTAACTCCTTGAGACGAATGACAACAATAAGACAGTTACTCCTGTCCACCATGCTGGCCACCGCCACCTGCGCCCATTCGCAGGTAGTGATGAACATCGATGCCACACGCCGCGGCCCAGTTATCAGCGACTATCAGTATGGCCTCTTCTTTGAGGAAATAAACCATGCCGGCGACGGCGGCCTCTATGCAGAGCTGGTGAAGAACCGCTCGTTTGAGGACGGACTCGACGGATGGGACAAGACCACGACATCAGGGGTAACGCTGCAAACCACCACAGCCCAGGTGCTCAACGGTGCGCAGCAACATTCGCTCGACCTTTACACAACTTCGGCATCGGAATCCCGCCTGCGCGGCGTCAGCAACAAGGGATACTGGGGCATGAAGTTTGAGAAGGGCAAACAGTACAGGCTCACGCTCTTGGCCAAGGGCAGCAACGACGGATATACGGGTAATATCATTGCCCGCCTGTCGAAGAGCGACGGACGAACCATCATTGGCGAAGCCCGCTTAGAGGGCACCGTGGAAACCACCAAGTGGAACAAGCTGACAGCAACCATCACCGCTACCGACAGTGATAACGGCGGACAGCTACTATTGCTTACGAGCAATAATGGCCATCTGTATGCGGACGTGATTTCGCTGTTCCCCGAAACGTGGAACAACCGCCCCAACGGCCTGCGCCCCGACCTGGCGCAACTTCTCTACGATACCAAGCCCACCTTCCTGCGATTCCCGGGAGGCTGCTTCGTAGAGGGAGAGCAGTCGTTCGACGACGCTTTCCAGTGGAAGAGAACCATTGGCCCGATAGAGCAGCGCCCCGGACATGTAAACCGCAACTGGCACTACTGGACCACCGACGGCCTCGGCTTCGACGAGTACCTGCAGCTGTGTGAGGATCTCGGCGCTGCGCCATTGTTTGTGGTGAACGTGGGACTGGGCCACGGATACTATATTCCGATGGAAGACCTTGACACACTGGTGCAGAACACGCTCGACGCCATTGAGTATGCCAACGGTGACGGCACCACAGAGTATGGAGCCATGCGCATTAAGAACGGCCACATAGCACCATACAACCTTAAGTTCATAGAGATTGGCAACGAGAACTACAACTTCAGCATAAACAGCAACTCAGACCAGAGCTATGAGTACCCCGAGAGATACTATAAGTTCTACAATGCCATCAAGGCGAAATACCCTGACATCATCACAATAGGCAACGTAGAGGCGTGGGGTACCGACGCACCAAGCTGGCGCAACGACTACCCCGTGGAGCTGGTTGACGAGCACTACTACCGCTCGCACTCGTGGATGAAGCAGAACTACAGGAAGTATGACAACTATCCGCGCAACATTGGCGTGTACAACGGCGAGTATGCCGCCAACTACGGTGGGACATACGGCCAGTACGGCAACATGAACTCCGCTTTGGGCGAGGCCGTCTACATGCTGGGCATGGAGAGAAACAGCGACGTGTGCCGCATGGCATCGTTCGCACCCATCTTCATGCACGAGAGCGACCCGACATGGGCATACGACATGATACACTTCAACGCCGGCGGCAACTTCGTCACTCCGAGCTACTATGTGCAGAAGCTCCTGTCAAACAACCTCGGGCACCAGAACCTGCTATGGACGGAGAGCGGCAACAGCGTGGCGGCTGCTGCCAACCACCGTGTAGGCGTGGCCACATGGGACACTCAGGCCACCTTCTCAGGACTGACTGTGAGCGTGGACGGTGGAACAAACATTCTTTCTGCCAACAGCGGGATGACCGATACCACCGGCGACTGGAACTTCGCACAGGACGGCACCATCACCCAGTATGGCTACGGACAGCCATGCCGCGCTGTGGTTGACAAGGATTTCCTTGCCCAAAACTACACCTTCGAGCTGAAAGCCCGCAAGGATGGCGGTGTAGAGGGATTCCTCATTATCTTCGACTATCAGGACGAGAACAACTACTCCTGGTGGAACATTGGCGGATGGAGCAACAGCAAAAATGCCATCGAGATATGCCGCAGCGGCTCCAAGGCCCAGTACTCGACCACTGATTGCCGGATAGAGACCGGAGAATGGTACGACCTGAAGGTTGAGGTTAACGGCAACGTGATAAAATGCTACATCAACGGCCAACTCTTCCACGACCTCACACTCGACGCCGAGCCAGCCGTCTACCAAAGCGTGCAGCTCACCTCCGACGAGAAGCAGCTCATTGTCAAGGTGGTGAACCCCAACGCCACCCCGCAGCAGTTGCATCTCAATGCCACCAACATGAAGATTGGCGGCGGCAGCGTGGAGCGGCTTGCCTCGGCCAACGGCAGCGACGAGAACACCATGGACAGCCCCGACAATGTCAAGCCATCGGCACCCGAGACTGTGGCCGACGGTACGAAACTCGAGCTGCCACCATATTCGCTGAGCATATATCACCTGAACGTCAGCGACGTGGCACCGGCTGTTGCCACTCCTACCGCAGCCGACTATCCCGAATACGTGAAGGAGGACGAGAACATGACCGCTTATCTCTATGCACACATGCACGAGACGCAGGAATACACCTGCTATGCCCTGCGCACCAAGGACGCCAACACGTGGAACGACCTGCTGGGTAGCCGTGAGGTGTTCGACACCAAGGCCCAAACCGTTACCGGCGGCATGCGCGATGCCTTTGTCTACCGCCTTGTCAGCGGCAGCGGCTTCATGCTTGTGGGAACCGACATGACGTCGAGGCTCGGGTGGGAGAGCAACCACATCATGGACCTGATGCTCACCCCCGACCTGGTGCATTGGACCAAGAACGTGAAGATTGACCTTGAGACGGCTGAGAACCTCAGTGCCATAAGCACGGCCATGGGCCGCGAGATAACGGCAGAGACCATGACCGCCGCCTGGGCACCGCAGGTGATCTACGACCCGCAGACCAAGACATACGTGATTTACTACAGCGTGGGCATACGCGGCGACAAGCACTACATCTTCTATCAGCAGCTTGACGAGCAGCTCAACATACTCACCGAACCGCGGGTGTACTTCGCCCCCGGCTACGACATCATCGATGCCGACATAGTATGGAATGCAGTTGACCAGCAGTACCAGATGCTCTTCAAGTGCGAGTCGACCAACGGCTTCGACAGGGCTACAGCCAAGACCCTCGTGCCAGAGAAGGGCGCCACAGGCACCACCGTCTGGACAGTGACCAAGGACTTCCACATAGGCGAGAACGGGCAGGCCATTGAGGGCATGACACAGTGGAGGCCCATAGGCGAGCTTAAGTGGACCGTGTTGTATATCAACTACAGCGGCGGATACAAGTACCGCTTCCGCTACATGGACGAGCACGGCCTGAACCCCGAGCCTGCCGGCCACGACATTAGCGGCAACGTGCGCGCGCAGCACGGCTGCGTGATGAAGCTCACACAGCAGGAGTATGAATTCCTTCTGGATTGGGACAAGGTGATGACGCTGCTGCCAGACGTCAAGGCATACCATGCGGCGAATCCTTCAGACAAGACCGCAGAAGCCATCAAGGCTGCCGAGGCCGCTCTGAACGAGACCACAACCTTTGCCGAAAACGCCAAGGCCATGGCCAAGGCGGTGGAACTGCTCAAGGACTGCCCCACCGACCTGCGCCAGGTATATATAGATAAGGTGAAGAAGGACGGCAAGGGCGACTTGACACCACTGATAGTCAACGCCGACTTCAGTCAGGGTGCCAGCGGCTGGTCGCGGCTGCCCGAATTCACACAGGCCAACGGCTATGTTGCCGAGTTCTGGAACACAAATTTTATGATGGGGCAGACTTTGGAAGGTCTGCCCAACGGGAAGTATAAGCTCACCGTGCAAAGCTTCTACCGCAATGGCAACATAATCCCTGCCACATCTGCACACCTCAACGGCAGCGAGGAACTGAATGCCGTGTTCTACGCCAATTCAGCCGAAATGCCCATAATGAGCATCTACGACGAGTCGGCAGACATATACACCATGAATCCCTATAGCTATCCCGACAATGTCGCTGAGGCAAACAGGGCATTCAATGAGTACAATCTTTATGCCAACGAGCTGGAATTCAGCGTCACCGACGGGATGCTGTCGTTTGGCATATATAATTTCAACAGTGAGGACGGCGACTGGTGCTGCTTCGACAACTTCACCCTTTACTTCCTGGGTGATGACTCTGGAGTAAAAGACGTTCACACATCTGACGGCGATGCCGCCCGCAAGGTATATGACCTGCAGGGCCGCCGCGTCAACGGTAACGTGCGCCATGGAGTGTACATCACAGACAAGAAGAAAATATTGAAATAATATATCAACTATTTTAAAATCATTAATTATGGCACTTAAACGAATGGCAAAACAAAGGCGTAGCATGGTGATTGCTGCCTGCGGACTGCTAATGGGCTCGATGATGATGCAGGGGTGTAAGGACGACACCTTGCTCACCGGACAGCCCTCGTGGCTGGGTAACTCCATCTACGAGCGTCTGGAGGAAGAGGGCAACTATACCACCCTGTTGCGTCTGATTAACGACCTGGGCCAGCACGAGGTGCTGAGCCACACTGGTTCAAAGACCCTGTTTGCAGCCAACGACTCAGCCTTCCAGCAGTGGTTCAACAACAACAACTGGGGGGTGCGCCGCTACGAGCAATTGTCGGAGTCGCAGAAGAAGTTGCTGCTTAACAACTCGATGATCAACAATGCCTATCTCATCGAACTGCTGTCTAACGTCAGCGGTACGCCACCAATGGAAGGCATGTGTATGCGACGTGAAACTGCATTGAGCATTTACGACTCTGTTGAGGTGCTCAATCCGGCAAAAATGCCTAATACGGCTGCTTGGGCAAAGTTCAAGAGCCGTGGAAAGAGCATCCCCATCTTCAAGGACGGTACGGCAGCACCGATGATTCATTTCCTGCCTGCCTACATGCGGTTCAACAAAATCACCGGCGAGGACCTGTCGATACTCACCAACCATCAGGCCACGGACATCAACGAGGCCTGGGTGAACGGAAAGAAGATTACCGAGCGCGACATCACATGCAAGAACGGATATATACAAAAGGTGAACGGCGTCATTGAGTCGTCGTCGAACATGGCCGACATCCTTCGCCAGCATCCGCAGATGTCCATGTGGTCAAGCCTCATCGACCGATTCTCGGCTCCCTACTACCATGCCAATGGCACCAAGGAGTACAACCGTCTGTACAACAACGAAGACTCCGTCTACACCCTGCGTTTCTATAGCCAGCGCTCGCTTGGAGGCGAACCGAACGAGAAAGACCCCGACGGCGAGGCTGTAAAGGCAACACTGAAGTTCGACCCGGGATGGAACCACTACATGTACTCCAACACCATGGGCTACGACTTGCACTACGACGCCGGTGCCATGATTGTTCCCACCAACGAGGCTCTTGAGAACTGGTGGAACACTGAGGGCAAGGACCTGCAGACAGAGTACGGCGTATGGGACAGCATTCCCGATGCCACGCTGGCTAAGCTGTTGAACGTCAACATGCTGCCCGTGTTCTCCGAGGCTGTGCCCTCGAAATTCAAGCAGGTGCTTAACGATGCCAAGGAAGAGTTGGGCATAAAGATAGAGAACGTGGACTCATGCTTCATGGGATGCAACGGCGTAGTCTATCTGGTGAACAAGGTGTTCACTCCCGCTGAGTACTCATCGGTGGCATACCCCGCACTTGCCCACGCCTCTACGATGAACGTAATCTACTGGGCCATAGACCAGCTGAACTTCCTGCCTTACCTGCTCTCCATGGACTCTTACTATAGCTTGCTGCTTCCCACCAACAATGCCATGATGCTGTATATCGACCCGGCATTCTACGGTTCAGAAGACCGTGAGACAGGCATGGAAGCCCCGTCTGTGCTGGAATTCTACTATGACCCGCAGAAGGCTATCTCCGACCGCGTTCAGGCACACCGTTACAACTGTCTGGTTGACGAGGAAGGCAACATCACTTTGGGCGTGCGCACACAGCTTAATGCAGACTCCAAGGTGATAAAAGACCGTCTGCGCAACCTCATGGACCAGCTCATCATCGTGGGTGACGTGGAGGACGGCCATGAGTACTACAAGTCAAAGGGCGGAACGCTCATACGCGTTCAGCGCAATGCCGACGGCAGCGTGTCGTTCTCGGGCGGATGGCAGATAGAGCACCAGAACAGGCAGATGACCTCCGCTCTCGATGACATCTACCCCAAGGCCAACGGTAAGTCGTACCAGGTGGACGAGCACATGCCACTTAGCTCGCAGAACACCGTCTACCTCACCCTGAAGGCTCACGAGGAGTTCTCAGAGTTCCTCAACCTGCTCGACCACGACGGCTCAGAGCTGCTGAGCACCAAGCTGAGCAACAAGTACACAGCAGGACTCACCAACCAGAACAGCAAGAACCTGCGACTGTTGGACAACTATAACTATACCGTCTACGTGCCCACTAACAGCAGCATACGCAAGCTCATCGACGACGGCCTGCTCCCCACCTGGGACGAGTACGAGAATGCAGACAGCCTCTGCACTGCCCTGGGCTTGCCTACAGACGAGGAGACCGTTGACAGCGTCCGTTCAATCATCAAGGACAAGATTGTAAGCTTCCTGCGCTACCACGTTCAGGACCACTCCGTGGCTGTTAACATGGCTCCCGAGGAGAAGGGCGTCTACCGCAACCACTATGAGTCGATGAGGCGTAACCTTGAAACAGGACGATTCTACCCCATGGACGTTGACTTCTCCGGCAACCAGATCTCCATCACCGACGTTATCGGCGAGACGCGCCACGTGGTAAAGACGGAGGGGCTGTACAACCAGATATGCCGTGAGTATTGGTTCGACGGCAGTGGAAACACCGCCACCATCTTCATGGCCTCCGATGCCGTGGTACACCAGATAGACGGTGTGCTGTTATTCTCGAAACTGACCCCCTGGAAACAAGAACTTACTAAAATAAGGAGGAAATAAGGCATGAGTATCCTACATAATAGCTTCGCAATGCGAAGAATACTACGAACCATTTTATTGCTGCTGGCGCTGGTGGCCACCAACGCCCTGAGTGCACAGACCATCACGTCGGTACACGGAACGCTGAGCGACGACATGGGACCGCTGATGGGAGCCACAGTATGCGAAATCGACGGTACCGGGCGTATCATCAACTCGGCCATCACCGACCTCAACGGTAACTTCACCATGAAGGTGAAGAACACCAAGGACAAGATTCGCTTCAGCTATGTGGGCTTGAAGACACAGACCATGTCCATCGACCGCAGCACGTATAAAATACACATGACATCGGCCACGACACTGAAAGAGGTGACCGTGAAGTCGAAGCGCCGCGTACAGGGCAACGGACTGCCCATACCGCAGCGAGAAGTATCAAGTGCCACACAGTCCATATCCATGAAGGAGTTCGAGGGACTGGCCATCACCTCGGTGGATGAGGCCCTGCAGGGACGCATCGCCGGTCTCGACATCATAGGAAACTCCGGTGACCTTGGCTCTGGCTCTACCATGCGACTCCGTGGTGCATCGTCGCTCTCGACGCTTACCAACGCCAACCCCCTCATCGTCGTCGACGGTAACGTGCGCGAGGTGAGCCTCGACAACTTCGACATGGGTTCGGCCAACAACGAGAAGTTCGCCGAGCTGCTTAACATCAACCCTGAGGACATTGCCGACATCCGCGTGCTGAAAGATGCTGCCGCTACGGCCATCTACGGCTCACAGGGCGGTAACGGTGTCATCGAGCTTACCACCAAGCGTGGTGTGCGCGGTGCGCCAAAGCTTACTTACTCGCTCAAGCTCACGGGAACATACCAGCCCAAGGGCTACGACATGCTCAGCGGTGACGACTACACCATGCTGCTCAAGGAGAGCTACTTCAACCCCGAGCAGAGCGATGCTGCCGCCAACATCAATGAGCTGAACTATGACCCGTCGTTCTCTGAGTACGAGCAGTACAACAACAACACCGACTGGCGTGACGCTGTCACACAGTGGGGTCTGCGCCAGAACCACTACATCACAGTGAGCGGTGGCGGTGAGAAAGCATCGTTCCGCATAGGTGGAGGCTTCGACCATGAGACGGGTACCATCATCAAGCAGAAGCTGAGGCGTTTCTCCACACGTGTAGCCCTTGACTATAACGTTAGTGAGCGCATACGCGTAAGCACCAACTTCGCACTGACCTACACGAAGAACGACATGAACTGGAAGTACAACACCAGCAATTGGGCGGACTACAAGGGTAATAATGGCGAAGGCCTGTTGGCGCTGGCCCTGCGTAAGATGCCGAACATGGGTATCTATGAGCAGGATCCCACGACGGGCTATGATACGGGTTCCTATTACACCATGTTGCAGAATGGTAGCAGCATCTTCGACGGCGATCAGAAGCGCTATCCCAACCCCGTGGCTGTGGCCAACCTGGCCAAGAATCAGCAGACCACCTATGACATGTCACCAGAACTGATCATTCAATACCAGCTGCTCGGCATGGACGAAGACCACTGGCAGCTGAACTGGCGCGGCTCGGTCTACATGAACATCTTCAACGACTATTCCAACCGCTTCTACCCCCAGGAGCTGCGGTCGGTCAGCTGGAACTCTGGCGTGAACACCACCTACGACGGCTCGTCGAAGAGTGTGTCGTTCAACACCAAGCAGACCCTGACCCTTATCCCGGCATTCCCCAACAAAGACCACTCGGCAATGCTGCTCGGACGCTTTGAGCTTACCAGCGGCTCGTCGACAGGACAGTCGGAAGACAAGTCGGGAGCACCCACGGGCATCAGCACCACACAGGGCGGCGGACAGATAACCGGCCTCAGCTCATGGTACAACCAGTGGCGCTCAATGTACTACACCGTGTCGGCACACTATGCTTACAAAGGGCGATACATTGCCGACTTCACGGTGCGTGCCGACGGTACCACCAAGTTCGGGCCGAGCAACCGCTGGGGCTACTTCCCCTCGGCATCTCTGAAGTGGATTGTCAGCGACGAGACATGGATGACACCGTTGAAGCCCGTCCTCTCAATGCTTGCCATACGTCCCAGCTGGGGCCGCGTGGGTAGCCAGCCCAACCGTGAGTACTTGTACACCTCCAAGTATGGTTCCACCGACCGCTATATAGACATGAGCGGCATGAAGCCCAACAACATCCGCCTCACCAACCTGAAGTGGCAGATAAACACGAGCTACAACATCGGTATCGACCTCGGATTCTTCGACGACCGTCTGAACCTCGTCATCGAGGGCTACCGCTCAACCGTCACCGACATGCTCATGTCCGACTACCGTATACCCTCGAACTCTGGTTTCGCCACCGTTCCATACCGCAACAGTGGTAAGATGCGCAACATGGGTTGGGAGTTCCACATCAACACCAACCAGCTCATCAAGAAGGGTAAGTTCACCTTCGACATGAACGCCAACTTCGGTAACAACCGCAACGAGATACTGGAGATGGACGAGTACATCCTGAGCAACCTCAACTCAACCTACGGCTACGGCAATGGCGAGACACTGCGTCGCGTACAGCTCCACAACCCGTTAGGCGCCATCTACGGTTTCCGCTACAAGGGCGTGTACCAGTACAACTACTCCACGTTCAGCAACATGACCGACGCCGAGCGCGCACAGTTCCTTGCTGAGGGCAAGACCGCCCCGGTGGCAATGAACGCCGACGGCTCGCTGGTTGTTGACGGTCAGGGCCTGCCCGTCCGCATGATGTTCAACTACACCAACGACACTTCCGGTAAGAACTACCGCTTCAACGGTGGTGACGCCATCTACGAGGATGTGAACAACGACGGACAGATCAATGCACTTGACATTGTCTACCTCGGCTCATCGCTGCCGAAGCTCACCGGTGGTTTCGGATTCACCTTCAGATATGGGCACTGGCGCCTGAACACGCAGTTCACGTATCGCGTGGGCAACAAGATCCTGAACATTGCCCGCCTGAATGCAGAGGCAATGGTCAGCAACGACAACCAGAGCCAGGCTGTGAACTACCGCTGGCGCAAGGAGGGTGACGTCACCTCTATCCCGCGCGCCATGTATGGCAACCAGTCGAACTACAACACACTCGTCAGCGACCGCTTCGTGGAAGACGGCTCCTACCTGCGCATGGGTTACGCCCAGATTTCATACGAGCTTGCAAAGAAGTACCTGAAGTGGATAGGACTGAACCGCATCAACTTCTATGCCAGTGCCAACAACCCGTTTGTCATCACCAAGTACTCCGGAGTTGACCCTGACATCTCTGCCAGCGGCTACGACCCCGCCATCGACCATGCCCAGACACCGCGTTCGCGTTCTTATACGCTTGGTATCACCGTGGACTTCTAATAGGAGATAATGTTTAAATGAGGAAAAGAGAAATTATCTAATCATTATGGATATGAAAACAATCAATATATGTAAAGGAACTAAGAGACTGAAGAAGATGGGGTGCGCTGCCTTCGTAGCCTTCTCACTGTCACAGTCGCTCATTTCCCTGACCTCCTGCTCCGACTTCCTTGAGATTGAGCCGCAGAACGAGATTACCCTTGAGAAGTTCTGGACGGAAAAGGCCGATGTCGACGGAATATTGGCCGGCTGCTACTCAGGACTGCAGGACGAGGGTATCATCAAGCGCATGATGATATGGGGAGAGTTCCGCAGCGAAAACGTCGGTATTGGACAGAACATCAATAACGACAATAACCTGGAGAAGATTCTCAAGGAAAACATCGATGCCAAGAACAGCTATACCACATGGGATGGCTTCTACGGCATCATCAACCGATGCAACACCGTGCTGAAGTATGCGCCGGAGGTGGCAAAGAGCGTGACATCGTACACCGACAGCGAGCTGCGCGCAAACATTGCCGAGGCAACAGCCCTGCGCGCCTTGTGCTACTTCTACCTCATCCGCACATTCCGTGACGTACCATACAGCACTTACGCCTTCACCGACGACGATCAGGTGATGGACCTTCCTGCAACCAAGTTCGACGACGTGCTCGATTCTCTCATCGTCAGCCTCGAGGAGGTAAAGGGAATGGCCGTCAAGCGCTACCCGGTGACAAGCCCGCTCTACCAGACGGGACGAATCACCCAGGATGCCATCCACGCCATGCTCTGCGAGATGTACCTCTGGAAGAAAGACTACGACAGTTGCATCCGCTACGCCGACTTGGTGATAGCATCGAAGAAAGAGATTGCCGAGAACAACCGCTCACTGCTGCAGGGTACGTCCTCTGTCAGCAGCACGAGCAACACCGAGACCCGCTTCAACGGCTTCCCGCTCGTCAGCGACATGTCGTCCAGCAACATCTTCGGCAACGCCTACACCTCTCTGTTCGGCTATGACACCAACTACTATCTGTATGACCAGGAAATCATCTTCCAGCTCATCTTCGACGACGACCCCTACGGAAGCAACATGAAGGCCAACGGTGCTGTGAACACGTTCTACGGCAACGCCCGTTCCACCATAGGGCTGGTGGCACCGTCAGACTTCCTGCTCGACGATATCAGCAAGACGTCGCAGCGCAACATCTTCGCCGACCGCAACAAGAAACTCGACGCACGCATGTATGAGAATGTGAACACCAACAACAAGTCCGTTCACAAGTTCACCACGCGCAGGATTGAGATCAAGGGCGGAACGTCGACGCCTGAGCCTGACTACTACTCGCTATACTCTGAGAACCAGAACGGCTCCAACTGGGTTATCTATCGCCTTACCGACATCATGCTGCTCAAGGCCGAGGCCCTGTCGCAGAAGTTGCGCGAAGGCTCCGACCAGGAGATTGTGGAGTACAACCGCCCCATACTCGACCAGGCCTTCAGCATAGTCAACGCCGTAAACAAGCGCTCTGTGTGCCAAACGGTGCTCACCGACACCCTGCAGCGTGCCGACTATGCCACCAAGAGCCAGATGGAGACACTCGTCTATCAGGAGCGGCAGCGCGAACTGATGTTCGAGGGCAAGCGCTGGTTCGACCTGGTGCGCATCTCGCGGCGCGAGGGAAACACACTGACGCTCAGCTCGGCTGCCATGCGCAAAGTGACTACCGGAGGCGCACTGATTGCCAACAGGCTGACCAAGATGGATGCCATATACTGGCCCTACAACTATGAAGAGCTGAAGGTGAACAAGAACCTGAAGCAGAATCCCGCCTTCAGCAGCGGAGAGAACGAAAGCTATGCAAAGAATTATTAATCTGCAACAGTGAATATTATGAAACATAAAGAGATATTACGGAAAACAGCCGTTGGCGTGCTCTTAGCATTGCTCACGCCACTCAGCTCGCTGATGCTGGGCAGTTGCTCCGACGAGCCAGACGCAGAAAACTTCTATACCTTTACGGGTAAGATGATGAGCGACTATCTCAAGAGCAATCCTGAGTACAGCGAGTTCACGGAGATTGTCGACAGGGCAGGACTCATGGACCTGCTGTCAACCTACGGGCACTATACGTGCTTCGTGCCGTCGAACGACGCAATAAACACCTATCTTAAAAAGCGCGGGCTGTCGAGCCTCGACCAGCTTACGAACGCAGACTGCGACACCGTGGCCCGCACACACATCGTTGCCAACATGTACACCACGATGGAGATGACCCAGGACCGTCTGGCCACCGCCAACCTGCTGGGGCGCTATCTCGCCACATCCTCTGGTTTCGACAATGACAGCAACGCCGTGGTGTTCCTCGAGGGAACGGCACACATCTACTACGAGCTGAAGGACGACTCCGTGGAAAACGGCATAATGCAGCCTATTGACATGGTGTTGGAGAAGTCGAACAGCTACATTACCGACCTGCTGCGCGACAACCCCAAGATTAGCACGTTCTATGCCGCCCTCGTGGCCACAGGAGTCATCAACGAGGTGATGAAGGTTGAAGACCCTGAGTGGCAGCCTAAGGAGCACGAGAAGTACTACTACAAGTCGCACACATGGAGCGAGGTGGGCTGGGTGCCCGACACCAAGAAGTATGGCTACACCTTCTTCATCGAGCCTGACTCGCTGCTTGAGACCAAGTATGGCATTGCCAAGGGCGACCTACAGGCACTCTACAAAAAGGCATGTGAACTCTACGACCCCGTGTACCCCGAGGACGTGAGCGCCCCAGGCCACAGCTTCGACAATCTTACCGACAGCGTCAACCCGCTGCACCGCTTCATTCAGTACCACATACTTAACAAGACTGTTGCCGGCTCGTCCGACCTCACGCCTATGGAGGTGAGCATTGGCGTGGTACAAGGTGCTTTCGGATTCGACGAGACCCTCATCAATCCCGTTGACTGGCACATGACATTGCTGCCGCACACCATGATAAAGGTGGAGCAGCTCACCGTCAGGTCATACCAGGGTGAAGGCACATTACGCCAGCGCTACGTGAACCGCCGCTACGACTCGGCCTACAAGATAGAGGGCCAGCACATCGACGCCACCATTGAGTCCGACTACGTCCACGACGCCATCAACGGTCACTATTTCTACGTAAACGACATCGTGGCCTTCAGCGACGAGGTGCAGAACAAGGTTCAGAATGCCCGCATACGCATGGACTTCTCAACGGTGTTCCCAGAGGTGGTCTGCAACGGCCTCCGCTTCGAGGGAGACCCCACCCAGGACGACCCCGCCGGCACGCCCGACGACTCTTCCACACCTAAGAACGGCCGTAACTACTACTTCCCGCTCGGCTACCTTGATGGCGTTAGCTTTACCAACTGTCACGTGGTGCTTCGCCGCCCACACATGAACTTCTGGTCTTGGCAGGGCGACGAGTGGAACCTCTTCGGCGACTATGACTTCACCTTCCGCATCCCGCCCATCCCCTATAGCGGCGACTGGCAGGTGCGCCTCGGATTCTGCGCCATTGAGACGCGCGGCGTCATGCAGGCCTACTTCGACGGTGTGCCTCAGGGCATTCCTCTCGACATGACCAAGTATCTCGACAGCGACCTGTACATTGGCGAGCGCTTCGAATTCGACGAGACCTGTGCCAAGTATGACGCCATGTCCGACGAGGAGAAGGCTGAGGAGCAGAAGCTGCTCAGAAACCTTGGTGCATACCGCGCACCGCGCTCCATCTTCCACTTCGACCAGTCGAACAAGAACTATTTCATTGGAAACAACCGTACATACCGCCGAATCATCTGCCAGACATATATGGACGCCACGAAGGACCACTTTGTACGCCTGCGTGTGGCCAGCGACGGCAAACAGGGTAACAACAACGAGTTCATGCTCGACTATCTTGAGCTTGTGCCTAAGAGCGTCTACGGCGTCGATGGCGACGGCAAGATGGAAGACGACCTGTAACATTAGTAATTAGAAATTAGATATTAAAGACTATGATTACCAAGATAAGCAGAAGACATCTGACAGGTTTGGCATTGATCATTTGTCAGTTGTCATTTAGCACGATGTTCATGTCGTGCGCTGATACCTGGGACGAGCACTACGATGCCGCCTCCGGCAACGGTGGCGCTCAGGAGGGCTCGCTGTGGCAGGCCATCAAGCAGAATGGCAGCCTGAGCAACTTCGCCAGCGTGGTTGAGGCCTGCGGATACGACAAGTCGCTCAACAGCAGCCAGGTGTTCACCGTGTTTGCACCCACCAACGACAACTTCTCTTCAGCCGAGGCCGCTGAGCTGATAGAGGCCTACAAGCAGGAGAAGGGAAAGGTGAACGACGAGGACAACACCGTCATCAAGGAGTTCATCCAGAACCATATTGCCCTCTACAACCACTCCATTTCTGCCAACAGCAACGACTCGTTGGTGATGATGAACGGCAAGTACGTGAAGCTCACGTCGTCGACGTTCGGAAACACCAACATCCTGTCGTCGAACCAGCTCTACCAGAACGGAGTGCTCTTCACTGTCGACAAGAAGGCCACTTACTTCCCCAACGTGTTCGAGTACATGCGCAAGGACAGCGACCTCGACAGCCTCAGCTCGTTCCTCTACAACGACCACTTCTACCGCATGAGGTTTGTAGAGAGCCAGAGTGTGCCCGGCGGATTCGTCGACGGTAAGACCGTCTACCTCGACTCCGTGTTCACCCAGGAGAACGACCTGTTCGACTACGACTTCCTGGAGGCCGAACTGAACAATGAGGACAGCACATATATCATGGTGGCTCCCACCAACGATGTATGGAAGCAACTCATCGACCAGTACACGCAGTATTTCAACTACGACAAAACCGTCACCGACCGCGACTCGCTGGGTTACACCATGCCGCGTTTGGCCATTGTCAAGGGAACCATTTTCAGCCGCACCAACAACAGCGACGCCCAGCTTGCCGACTCGGCATTCTCCACCAGTGCCGTGCCCTCCAGCAGTCGCAGCTATATGTGGGGCGAAAGCTTCCTCCACTACTACCAGTTCGGCGACGGCACAGGCTTTAGCCTGCACAAACCCCTGAGTGCCACTGGAGTCCTTGGCAGCGGACAGCACATAACATGCTCCAACGGCGAGGTGCTGAAGACCAGCGTGTGGAACATCAACCCGCTGAACACCTTCTTCCAGTGGATACGCGTAGAAGCCGAGAGCGCAGGAAGCATACGCGAGGTGAGCAAAGTGGAGAACACGTCAACACACGAGATGGAGGAGACTGTGACACCCCTGCCGAAGGTGGTGAACAACGACAACCAATTCTACGGCAAGATGGGCCACAACTCGTTCGTTGAGTTCGAGCCTAACCGCACAACGGTAAACCCCAGTGTAACGTTCAACATTCCGGAGGTGCTCTCCAACATTGGTTATGACATCTATCTGGTCGTGGCCCCGGCCCTGGCTGCCGACAGCAACGCCGTGGCTGCCCAGCGCCTGCCAACCAAACTGCGCTGCACGCTGGACTTCCACGACAATAAGGGCGCAACGGTAAGCGAGATCCTGCAGTCGGCAATATCCACCACGCCCGACGTGGTTGACTATCTGCTGCTGGCTGAAGACTTCAAGTTCCCGTGCAGCACCTACGGTCTTATTGAAGACCTGACACAGGTGTCGCTCAAGGTCGAGACACGTGTGTCGAGTACTGAGCAGCGCACAGGCAAGTTCACGCGTACCATGAGGATTGACTGCATCTTGCTTGTCCCGCATGGCGCATCCATGGTCGACGAGGAAGCCTTCTACCTGTCACCTCACGGCGACGGCCTCGTCTATGTCATCCCCAAAAAGTAATCTTATGAATCTTTAAGAATTGTATAGATATGAAAAGATATATAATATTCGGACTCACACTGCTGATGGCTTTCCCGATAAGCGTCTCAGCTCAGGATGACGACATGGAAGAAGAGGCTGAAGTAGCCGTGCGCGTCATCAAGAAAAAGCAGAAGCAGTACGACACGCGAGCAGTCTCTGGTCGTGTGACCAATGCAGCCACAGGACAGCCTATAGCCGGTGCCATCGTCAGCAGCGACGAGATTAGCGGCTACAGCGTGCTGACAGAAGACGACGGCACATACGAGCTTAAGGTTCCCTTGTTCGTCACGTCATTGTTTATCACATCGCCCGACTTCAACCCCGTGCGCCTGGGCCTCAAAGCCGACGAGAAGCAGCGCGAGGTGAGGCTCTACCCGGCAACGTTCACCGCTGAATATACACAGCAAACCAACGTGCGCGGCGACCGCGAAGCCACCGACTTCAAGTTCACCAACTCTGTGAACATCAAGGACGAGGTGCAGAAGCAGCTCGGCGCAGAGGTCTATACCGTCACGCGCAACGGTACACCCGGCGTGGGTAGCGTCATGTTCATACAGGGCTTGAACTCGCTCAACGTCAACGCACAGCCGCTCGTTGTCGTCGACGGTGTGATTATCGACCAGCAGTACGGGCGCACATTGCTGCACGAAGGATTCTTCAACGACATTCTCTCCAGCATCAACCCCGCCGACATAGAGAAGGTTACCGTCATGCGCAACGGTACTGCCCTCTACGGAGCCAAGGGTGCCAATGGAGTGATACTCATACAGACACGCCGCAACAAGTCGATGGCCACGCGCATCACGGCCAGCGTGTCGGCAGGAGTGACACTCGAACCGAAGTTCCTCTCTGTCATGAATGCTGAGCAGTATCGCAGCTACGCATCGGAGCTGCTCAAGAGCACCAACACCAGCATACGTACCTTCAAGTTCCTGAACGAGGATCCTACATATTACTACTATACGCAGTACCATCAGGACACCGACTGGAAGGACCTGGTCTACCATACGGCCATGACACAGAACTACGGCATCAACATCGAGGGCGGTGACGCCATTGCCAACTACAACCTTTCTGTGGGCTACGTCAACCAGCAGAGCACGCTGAAGTACAATGGCATGGGGCGCCTGAACATACGCTTCAACACCGACATCTCGCTGACAAAGCGCATGGACATACGCTTCGATGCGTCGTTTGCCAATACCACGCGCAACATACGTAACGACGGCGCGCCGGAGAGCTACGACGAGGGAACGCCCACCGCTCCCGGATTCCTTGCCTATGTCAAGAGCCCGTTCCTCAGCCCCTACACCTACGGTCGTGGTATACTGTCAGACTCTCACTTCGACATCGACGAGGAGTCATACCTCACCGAGGCCCTGGCAAACTACAACGGCTACAACTGGCAGCTCGGCAACCCGGCAGCCATCAATGAGTACGGCGACGCCGAGAACAAGAACCGCTTCGAGAACTCTATGCTCAACCTCACGGTCACGCCTAAGTTCAGGTTCAACTCCAACCTCGCACTCTCTGAGCACTTCAGCTACAACCTGGTGAACACCAACGAGATGTTCTACATACCCATCAACGGCACACCGTCGTACTATGTCAGCTCTATCGGCGACTATCGCGACAATGAGGTGCGCTCGATGGCATCGAAGCAGAACTCAGTCATGAGCGACACGCGCTTGGAGTGGGAGAACCGCTACGACGCGCACAACATAGCTGTCTTCGGCGGTGCACGCATCAACTGGGAAACTTATTCGTTTACCTCGCAGTTAGGCTACAACACCGGCAACGACAAGACTCCGTTCATGAGCTCCAGCCTTCTCAACACCAACGACGACGGCACTTCCGACAGCTGGAACTCGCTTGCATGGTACGCCCAGGCCAACTACAACTACATGGGGCGCTACTATCTGCAGGCCAATCTCACGGCTGAAGGCTCATCACGCTTCGGCAGAGACGGCGGCAACCTCCGCCTGTTCGACGCAGCATGGGGCATCTTCCCCGGTGTTCAGGCTTCTTGGGTAATCACCAACGAGCCTTGGATGGCAAAGGTCAAGAGCATCGACTACCTGCGCCTGACGGCTGGCTTCGATGTCAGCGGTAACGACGACATCGACTACTACGCAGCACGCAGCTACTTCCGCTCAACAATGTTCCTGCACGCCATCTCCGGACTCACGTTCGCCGGCATTGGTAACACCAAGATACAGTGGGAGACCACACGCCGCTTCAACATCGGACTGGAGTCGAACATGCTCGACAACCGCCTCGGAATAAGATTCAACTACTTCCGCTCCAACACCAACAACCTGCTCACACGACAGTCGCTCGGATTCCTCTCCGGACTGGAAGAGAACTGGTCGAACGGCGGTAAGCTGCGCAACGAGGGCTTCGATGTCACCGCCACGGTAAAGGTGATTGCGCAGAAAGACCTGCAGTGGCAGTTGGGTGCCAGCGTAGGACATTACAAGAACCGCATCACCGAGCTGCCCGACGGCGCCGACCACCAGGACTACAGCGTCTATGGCTCCACCATCCGCACGCAGGTGGGACAGGCCGCAAACCTGTTCTATGGCTACAAGGACCTCGGAGTGTTCGCTACCAATGCTGAGGCAGAGGCTGCCGCACTCTATGTGCTCGACGACAATGGCATCACGCGCAACTACTTCGGAGCCGGCGACATCCACTTTGCCGACCTCAACGGCGACCACCAGATCACCGAGGCTGACCGCACCATCATCGGCGACCCGAATCCTGACATCTACGGTAACATCTTCACAACGGCTGCTTACAAGCGCCTGAAGCTCGACGTACGCTTCAACTACTCGTTAGGCAACGACGTCTACAACTATCAGCGCTCACAGCTCGAAGGAGGCTCTCGCTTCATGAACCAGACCACGGCACTCAACCGCCGCTGGCAGGTGGAAGGACAGCAGACCGACATACCGCAGATTACCTTCCAGGACCCCATGGGCAATTCGAGATTCAGCAACCGCTGGATTGAGGACGGCTCCTACCTGCGCCTGAAGACTGTCACGCTGAGCTACGACCTGCCCCTGCAGTCGGAGTACATCCAGGGCTTGCAGTTCTGGATCCAGGCCAACAACGTGTTCACGCTCACCCGCTACCTTGGTGCTGATCCTGAGTTCACCATGACCTCCGACGTCATCGGACAGGGTATCGACCTGGGCCAGCTTTCCCAGAGCCGCTCATTCGTGGCCGGAGTGAAAATCAACCTCTAAAAGCCTACCCAAGCCCTCCCAAAGGGAGGGGTGTGGGATAGATATTAAAGCTTGATATATAAACATTATAAAGGATATGGAAATGCAAACAATAAAACATAGGATTACTTCGCATATTTTGGGGCTTGCTGGCTTATTAACATCCCTCCCTCTGGGAGGGCTTGGGTTGGCCCTCACCTCCTGCTCCGACTTCTTCGACCAGGAGTCTGAGCACGTTGTCTTTACCGACAGTGAGCACCTGAACAATGCCACAGACTCCATATATTCCGTAACAGGAATTCTCTACAAGCTGCAGGTACTGGCCGACCGCACCGTGGTGCTCGGAGAGGCCCGCGGCGACCTGGTCGACGTTACCAACGTGGCCAGCAAGGACCTGCGCGACGTTGCCATGTTCAACGTCGACGAGGACAACATGTACAACCAACCCGGCGACTACTATGCTGTCATCAACAACTGCAACTACTTTATCGCCCACGCCGACACGGCGCTGAAGAACAACCGAAACGAGTATATCTTCATGCGTGAGTATGCCGCCGTCAAGGCCATACGTGCCTGGACTTACCTGCAGTTGGTGCTCAACTACGGGCGCGTGCCCTTCGTCACCGAGCCGGTGCTCACCAAGGTACAGTCGGAGGCGCAGTACCCGTCATACGACCTACAGGCCGTATGCGAGTTCTTCATCAGCGACCTGCTGCCGCTGGCTGAGCGCTACGGCACTGAGTATCCGCGCTACGGCACCATACGTAGCAACGATTCGCGCCTGCTATGGTTCCCCATCAACGTGGTTCTGGGCGACCTCTACCTGTGGGCAGGAAGCGTGTCGGGTAACACTGCTTACTACCGCGAAGCCGCTCTCCGATACTACAAGTTCCTCAACGAGCGCAACGGCATGAACTCGGCATATCCCACCACGTTGTCATTCTACACCTGGAAGCCGGGAGACACCACATGGAAAACCTTCCACCCCGACAGCCGCATGGACTTCGGCACAAGCGAGAGCTATGGCACTGAGAGTGAGCTTATCACCATGATACCCTCCGACTCAATACGCGCCGAAGGTAACTATTGCGAGGTGCGCGACCTGTTCTACTCTCGCCGCGAAAACAACTACAAGGTAAGCCTCGTGCCCTCTGCCAACATGTTCGACATCTCGGAGTCGCAGGTACACTGCTGCGTAAGTAACAATGGTACGGTGGCATACGACGCCCCGCAGGGACTGGACAACTACAAGTCGGGAGACCTACGCCTGTACTACACCTACAGCGAGGGCTACACCATCGACCGCCTCACCAAGGAGCGCATAGAGACGCAGTACATCAGCAAGTGGAGCACGCGCAACGGCAATGTGCACATCTACCGTCGGATGATGGTCTACCTGCGCATGGCCGAGGCTCTCAACATGGCTGGCTATCCCCGAATGGCTTTCCAGATTCTCTCTCAGGGCATCAACAACGATGTGGTGAAGGAGGAGGTGTATCCCTACTACTCGCAGAGCGACTCCATCTTCATCAGCCAGCTCGACTTCCCCTCTTCGCGCTACGGCATCTACACCGTAGAGCACTTCACCACCACCGGACGCCGTCCTGCCAACGTCAACACCATGGGTATCCACTCCCGCGGTTCTGGCTGGACGCCCATGAATGAGTCTTATCGACTGCCTGAGGACTCGCTGATGTCGGCTCAGGATCTTGCTGCCTTGCAGCAGCAGTACGTAAGTGAGCTGCTACTCACCGAGGAGGCTTTGGAGCTGGCCTTCGAGGGCACACGCTTCTACGACATCATGCGCTTTGCCCTGCGCAGCAACAACCCCGGACAGTTCCTTGCCGACCGCATAGCCAAGCGCCGCGGTGCCGACAAGGCCACGGAGATGGCTGGAGAGATCAAGAAGAACCTTGCCGACCCCAACAACTGGTATCTGCAGTGGAAGGGTAAGATAGGCATCAACAACTGACAGCTCTCAGCAACACAACCGAAAAGCGGGCTTGCGCAAACGCGCAAGCCCGCTTTTCGGCTTAGATTACCATGCGCAGTTTAAATGCCCCAGAGGTGAAAGATACCACGCCCTATCTGACGCCTCTGGCATCGTCTTCCTATAGGTATGTACAAAGAATATCGAGGTAAATCATGTTGAACGCCCGAATTCAGAAAAGTTGTATTAGTTGTTTAGGTTGTCGTCTTTTATGCACTTTGAATTCTCGAGAGAATTCAAAGCTAAAGTGGCACTTATCTGAGCTAAAGTGCCACTTTACGACGCTAAAGTGCCACTTTACGGAAATCCAATCTGAGTGTGTAAAGTCCATTGTCAGACCTGTCACCCTTCTGTCACCCTCTGTCACCCTCAAACAGGGTGCAAACGCTTTGTGGCAGGGCATTCTGTCACCCTGACACCCTATTTTACAAAAAATTGTAATATATCCTTTGGTCTGTGTCGGTCACTACCACTATTTACAATGCAACGGAAATCATAATTCATAATGATTATCCGCTATCGTACCACCAAAGCCCCAAAGGGGCACCCCTGCCTATAGTCTTATCAGCCCTTCGGGCTTTGGTGGTATCTTTGCGGATAATCATTTAATTCATTGTACCGACAAACCTTTTGCACTGAGCTACGGTTAAAAAAAGAGACGCTGAAAGCGTCTTCGCTCAATGCCGGGGGGTGCTTTGCACCGCCCGACATTGAGAGGTTACCGCTTTGCGGTCATACTGCAGTTCAACCGTAGGTAGAAAAATTGCGGCTTGCGCAGTGTTGCTCAAGCCGCTGATTATGTTTCAATGTGAATGTGCTTAGAACACAACCTTCTTGCCGTTGACAATGTAGACGCCCTTGGCGGCATTGCTTACGCGGCGGCCCTGAAGGTCGAAGATGTCATTGGTGCTCTCTGTGCTCTCGATGGCCTTGATGCCGGTGGCGGTCTTCTCCTTCAGAAGGATGTAATAAACCTTACCGGTAGCCGAACCACTCCAAGGAATCTTGATGGCGTTAAGATGAGCGTATGAAGCGAACTCGTCGGCAGTAAGGTCGACGGTTACAATGTTGTCGTCACCAACGGTAAGGGCTTTTTCAATGTATGCACCACCGTTTGGATCTTTAATTCCTCCAGCATCATCCAATTCCGGCTCTGTACGGTTAAACATTAAGCGGATAATCATGCCCTTGTCGGCAACCACTGCTATCTCACTGTAGTTGCTCAGGTCAGCATACTGCAGATAGTGAGCAGAAGACTGTCCATAGACCATAGCACCGTTGCCAATAGAAGTCTCAAGGTTGAGCTCGCAGTCTAAGGTACCTTCCGACTCTGCGCCAGCATTATAGTCCGTCCAACTCTGGTACATATCTTGAGTGAGGTCAGAATCATAGCCGTCAGGCCTGTCGGGAACTACAATTACAGGTGCAGAGCCGCTATTCTTAAGCAGCAGGTACCATACGTATCCCTTGTTGTTGTTGTCCCAAGGCAGACGGATATTGTTAAGGTTCTGTGCATCCCACTGGGTGAGGTCAAGTGTGTACATGCCATCGCTGTCGAGAGTGGCGTCAACCCATACGTAGTCGTTGGCATCGTCGTTCTCGTAGTCGCTAAGGTTCTCCTTGACATCAACATTGTGGTTGAGGTTGAAGACAATCTTAAGGCCGGGAGTACCAACCACAGTCAGTGAGGAATATGCAGAGAGATCCACAAAGGCGTCCTTGTTCTTCTGGCCGTAAATAACATCGCCATTGCCGATTTTCTTCTCCAGATTGTAGGCACCATTAGGGAACATATCCTGAGTGAGGTCAGCATCGTAGCCGTCGGGCTTGGCGGGCTTCTGCTCTTCTTCCTCTCCGGTAATGTTGGGCTTCACGTCGCCGGGGCCATAGGTTTCCATATACATGTCATAGATAACTACCTCACCATTATCGTTTAATCCGGAAAGACAAACCTCAGTGCACTTTAGGATGTAATCTGACCAGTCTGTCTTATCTGGATTATAAATGGTCTCGTAAATGGGGATTTCAACAAGGTATCCATTACCTGTTGCGCTCGTAGAAGCTACTTTGTCTGTGAATCCACCGTCGCGATAGGCACCATCTGCGTTGATGTACACTGCGAAGTTGGAACTGCCACTATAGAAAAGGACGCGGAATCGGTCACCATCATTGAAAGAGAATTCAACGCCCACAGTCTTGTAATCAGAGATATCGCCATTGGGAAGGCCGATGTTCCTGATCTGATTGTAATAGCCCGCATTCCACTTGAAAGAACCCAAAGACGAAGCGTCTGAAGCTGAAGTCCATGTAGCATTCGTGTTTGAAGCTGCAGAAAAATCTGCTTGGGCTCTTGTCTGCGCACTCGCACTTGCTGCGCTTGCCACTAACAGAGCGGCAGCAAACATTAATTTAGTAAAACTTTTCATGTTGTAATTTGATTAGTGAATGAATTATGTTATGATAAAAGTTGTTGCTCAGATACGTTGGTTGCCCATAATGTATATGACGGGTGCAAAGTTAAGGATAATGGCTTAAAGGGCTTTTCTCGAATGTTTCACAAACGTTATCTTACGTATCAAGGTGGGAGAAATAGTGAAATGTTGGGAAAACAAATGTGGCGCGTATCACTACGCGCCACATTTATTTAATAATCAAAATCATTACTTAATAAATTTAAAACCAATTGTTCTCAATAGAAATCATTTACAAATGTCTAACCTTATTACTCTTTGTGTTCTTGTACCTTACGTACATTAATATATATATAGAATGCCCTTCGCTGGATTGACGGCTGCAAAGGTACGGCAAAAGCGCGAAAAGGCAAAGGGTTTTTGTTGCAAATACCATGAGAAATGTATCAACCCAGAAAATAACACAAAAAAAGCCCCTCCCTTGGGGAGGGGTTGGGGTGGGCTTCTTGGGTAGTGGTTGGGCTTTTTAGGCTTCAACTGTGGCTGTCGGCATATTCGGTGGGCGTCTGTCCGAAGTGCGCCTTGAAAGCAGTGGCGAAATGCGCCTGGTCGGCATAGCCTACGCGGTCGGCAATCTGCGACACGTTGACGCCACCCTCGCGGAGCAGCCGGGCGGCCTGCTCCATGCGTAGGTTTCGCAGGAACTTGCCTGTGGAGATGCCGGTAATCTCCTTCATCTTGCGGTGGAGCTGTGCGCGGCTTATGCCTACGTCGGATGCCAGCGTGTCGATGGTGTACTCGGGGTTGGAGATGTTGGCGTTTATCGAGCGCATGATGCGGTCCATGAGCTGCTCGTCGTTGCCCTTCATCTCTATTTTCTCCACCCTGTCCTCTTGCTTGACGGCTCCGCTGAACTTGCCCCTCAGCCTGCGCACGTTGTCGATGAGGTTGTCTATCTGTATGTGCAGCTCTTCCATGTTGAAGGGCTTGGCCAAATAGGCGTCGGCTCCCGACTTCAGGCCTTCCAGCTTGTGCTCTACGGCGGCCTTCGAGGTAAGCATGATGACAGGCAACTGCGAGATGTTCGGGTTGTCCTTGATGCGCTTGAGCAATGTGAGTCCGTCCATCTCGGGCATCATCACATCGCTGATGACGAGGTCGTAGGGCTGCAATTTGGGGTTTGTGGAGTCTTCGCTTTGCATGAGCAGCATCTTCAGGGCTTCCTTGCCGTTGGGGGCATGGTCGAACCTGTATCGGTTTCCCAGCTCACTGATTATGTAGTTGGCTATCTCGCTGTCGTCGTCGGCAATGAGAATGTGGTACTGCCTGAACGACTTGCTGCCGCCGCCCCCCTGCGAGAGCACCTCGCGTGCCGGGCTGTCGGTGACTATCTGCTCGGGCTTAAGATGCGAATTGCCTTTGGGAATGCTGACGGTGAAGCATGCGCCGCTGACACCGTCGGAACGGTTCTCGGCCTTTATCCTGCCCTTGTGCATGGTGGTGATGGTCTGGCTCAGGTTAAGTCCAATGCCAGTGCCCTGCATGCCCATGTCGTCGGCATTGCGACCCCGGAAGAAGCGGTCGAAGAGGTGGTTCAGGTCTTCGCTCTTGAAGCCTACGCCGCTGTCCACCACCTGTATTTCCACGTCGTTCTCTGTCTCGCGCAGTGTCACCTTCACCTCTCCGCCGTCGAAGGTGTACTTGAAGGCGTTGGAGAGCAGGTTCGACACCACCTTGTCGAAGTTAATGCGGTCTATCCAGGCCATCACGTGGTCCTTGTCGTGCTCGAAGGTGAATGTTATGTTTCGCTGTGTGGCGTTGAACTGGTAGAGGCGGCAGATGCCGCTGAGAAATTCCACCATGTTGGTCTCACGGCAATGCAGCAGCATCTGCTTCTTGTCTATGCGCCGCTCGTCGAGTATCTGGTTCACAAGCAGCAGCAGTCTTTGCGCGTTGCGGTCGATGGTGTCGACAGCCTCCTGCTGAGAGTGCTCGCTTGCCTCTGCCGTATTTCTCAGCTTTTTCACGGCCCCCATGATGAGTGTCAGCGGCGAGCGTATGTCGTGGGTGGCGTTGATGAGGAACTTCATCTTCTCCTCGTCCAGCTGCTGGTTGGCGCGGCGGCGCCACAGGTAGGCGGCTATTGCCAGCAGGGCAAGGAAGGCCAGAGCATAGACCACGTAGGCAATGGTGGAGCTGTACCACGGCGGCGTCACCTCAACGGTGATGGTTTTCACACTGGAGTAGATGCCTGCCGAGAGTGCGCGCACCTCTATGCGGTAGGTGCCGGGGTGCAGGTGGCTCAGCTGTATGGTGTTCTGCCCTTCGGGGTTCTGTCGCCAGTCGTCGTTGTTGATGCGGTATTCGAAGATGATGTTTCCGGCATCGTTGAAGTCGAGCAGTGAGAATTCGAGCGACACGGTGTTGTCAAGATACGACACTCGGAACTTGTCGCTGCCTATTGTCGGTCCGTCGGCGACTGCCGAGCCGTTGCTCAGCGTGAGACTGTTGACAGCCTTGCCGGCAATGAGGAAGTCGGTGAGCTTGACGTCGGGCAGGCGGGAGTGGCTGCCGGTGACTTCGGCGGGGCGGAAGACGGTGAGGCCGTCGTTGTGGGCAAAGCCCACAAGGTCGTCGGCAGTTTGCATGCCCACGCCTGGCACGTACTCCTTGGCTGTGAGTCCGTTGCCGTTGACGTGGCTTATGAAGCGCTGGTGCTTCTTGTCGTACTGCCAGATGCCCATCGACGTGGCGCACCAGATGTCGCCGTTGTCGGCCTCAACTATATAGGCTATTGACTTGTCGGCAATGGCTCCGTCGCTGCTGAACGGCTCGGCCTGCTGCTGCCCGTTGCTGTATCGGTAGAGTCCCTGGTCGGTGCCTATGAGTATGTCGCCTTGGCGGGTCTCGCAGAGCGAGAAGCATATCATGCCCTCCATCAGGTAGTCGCTGCCTAATGTGCGGAAGCTGCCGCTTGCAGTGTCGTAGCACGACACGCCAGCCGACGTGGCCAACCACAGGCGCTTCTTGCTGTCGAGCATCATGTCGAGCACCCAGTTGTTGACAAGGCTGCCCTTATCGGTAGGCGCGTCGGTGGAGAGGAAGTTCTTCATGGAGCGGGTCTCGGTGTTGTAGGCGCAGAATCCGCGTGAGTAGGTGGAGATGTAGAGGGTGCCCTGCCCGTCGTCTACCATGTCGTTGATTTTGTCGGAGACAAACTGCACGTGGTGCTGCCACTGCCCGTTCAGCGGGTTGTAGGCATAGAGAGCCTCGTCGGAGCCTATCCAGTAGTTGCCGCGGCGGTCGCGGTAGATGAAGTCGGAACTTGGCGGAGCAGCGGGATGCGCCACTATGCGCCCGTCGCTGCCGAAGCCGTAGACGCCGTTGCCCTGCACCACGCACCATGTAATCCCGTTGTCGCCCTGACAAACGGAGGTGAGCGTGGAGCTGATGTAGTGGTGGTTGGCAGAGAAGCTCCACGCCGAGAACTGTGGCTGGTGGCGGGGCAGCATCACCAGTCCCTTCGACTGGCAGCCTATCCAGATGTTGCCGAGGCGGTCTTCGCTGATGGCCAGGATTATCGACGTGTTGAGCTCGATGCCGCGCAGGGCACACTCCACGCGCGTAAGCCTGCGGCTGCCCTTGGCCAGTAGGAAGAGACCGTCGCCGCGGGTGCCTATGTAGACGTTGCCCTCATGGTCCTGACAGGCACTGCTGATTACCACCTTGTCGCCGCCCAGCGCCGACAGGTCGATGTCGGACACGGCCATGACGCCGTTGCGGAACGACGATATGCCGTGCATGCCGATGGCGAGAATCTCGTCGCCGAATTCAACAATGCCCACCACTATGCCGGTTTTCACAAAGTACTGGTGCACGCCGCCGGAATCCTTCATGGTCACCTCGTCGCCGTAGCCGCACTTCCAGAATCGGCCGTTGCTGTCTTCGGCCATCTGGTTGAAGTACCAGTTGCCGGAGCCTGTGGTATAGCCGTCGGCAATCTTCTCGATCTTGCTCTGTGGCGCATCAGGGACAATGGTGTAGAGGCCACGGCCAGAGGTGCCGAAGAGCAACTGGCCGTCGCGGCGCTCAATCATCGATATTACCCTCGGCTCGGAAGCCTCACCGAAGGGATAGTTGACGAAGCTGTTGGTGGAATAGTCGAAGCGCGACAGGCCCTTGCGGGTGCCCACCCACAGGCGTCCCTTGCTGTCGCAGAACACCTTGACCACGATGTTGCTGCTCAGCGTTGCTGGGTCGTCGGGGCGATGGTAGTAGGTGGTGAAGCTGTAGCCGTCGAAGCGGTTGAGGCCGTTTTCGGTGGCTATCCACATATAGCCGTACTGGTCTTGGCATATATCGTTTACAAGACCGCTGGAGAAGCGGTCGGCAGCATAGTAGTGCCCTGCCTGGCCGTGGGTCAGGCAGGAGCACAACAGTGTAATCAGAAGTATGGCTATACGTGGAGTCTTCATTGTTGTTACTAATTAATAAGGTAAGTCTTGGTCTTGCCCTGGTATGTGGCCTTGACAGTGGCACGGCCAGCGCTGACGGGGCTGACGTGGAAGGTCACGCCTGGCGTCTTGCCGCCATCATCGGCGGAAGCTGCAATCTTGGAACCATCGTTCAGCGGGGCATAGCACTGATAGGTGGTGGCATCCATCAGGCCGTTCTGGTTGGTGGCCCGGACGGGAGTATTGGGAATGCTGACCTTCTTGCCGTCGACGGTGATGGTGACCTGCGGCACCGTAGGAGCAGTATGGACAGCACCCTTGGAGAAACTGATGCCGTGGAGGTCGAAGAGGCCCTGCGGACGCTGCGGCTGCTGCGGGCGCTGGCCCCACTGGGGGCGCTGCGGCTGTTCGGGCTGCTTGATTTCCGGGCCTTCGGCTACAAGGTAGATGGCGTGCTTGCCCGTGAGACCCTCTACAGCTGGAACGGCTGCATAATACATCCATTCCCGGCGTTCAGCATCTGCAGCCACATCTATCACACCTATTTCTTGACCGCTCCAAGGATTGTCGAGCTTGACGTGAATCTTGAAGGCACCCTTGCCACTGGGCGTCAAACAGAGGCCGATGGTGGTGTTGTCGCCGGCCTTGGTGCCCTCGAAGGCCTTGCAGCCCTTGGTGTCCTTGGCCAGGCCGCCAAAGCCGAAGTACTTGAAGCCAACGATGCCACCGTTCTGTATGCCGGCCAGGTCCATGGAGTTGCTCCACACGTCGTGGTTGTCCTGCATATACTGGCCACTGTTAGGGCCGTACATGAAGCAGGCCAGGCCTGCCGAATAGTAGGCGTAGGGAGGCAGGCCGAAGATCTGGAAGCCCTCGCTGGTCACCTCGGCACCCGTGTACTCGTTGCCGTCGGAGGCTTTTGCCGTCCACTCGTTATTCTTGGCGAAGGGGTCGTAGCCGGTGATGCGCACCTTGCCGCCCTTGGCCACGGGCTTCTTGTCCCACGTTATCTTCACCGGCGCCACCATGGCCTGGCGGGCATTGCCGAAGCCGCGCGGCGGACGATGGTAGAACACGTACCACTGGCCGTTGATCTCCTGCAGCGAGCCGTGGGTGTTGTGGCCGGCGTTGGTCTCTATCAGCTTAGAGCCGTCGGCATTGGCAACCACACCGCGCGAATCGACCAGCACGCCGCCAGAGCGCCACGGGCCGAGGGGGGTGTCGCCGTAGGCATAGCGCAGGGCGCTGTTGGTGCTGCCAAGGCCGTACTCCTTGCCGGAGTAGCCCGAGAACACCATCACATACTTGTTGCCTACCTGCCGGATGCTCGAGGCTTCGAAGAAGTTGAAGTCGAGAGGGTTCTGCTCCTGGTAGAGGGCCTTGTAGACGCTGCCCTCCTTGTCAAGAAGCTTGCCGTCGCGGCTGCTGGCAGGTATGAAGGGGTCGATAAGCTCGGTGCCGGGGCGCTTGCTGTACATGGTCTGCTGGTCGAGCTCGCAGGCCGTGGAGTGCTGGAAACCGTAGAACACGTAGGCGCGGTAGCCCATGGCGTAGTCCTTGTCCTTCTTGTCGGTGATGGTCTCGATGAACACCGAGGGGTCGAAGTCGATGAGTGAGCCGTCAACGCAGCGCGAGCCGTCGGCGGTGAGGTTAACAGGAGTGAAAGGCCCGTTGGGGCGGTCGCCCTTGCACACCATGGCTATGCGCCCCCAGCCGCGGCTGTGGGGATAGAGCCAGTAGGTCTTCTTGCCCGTGGTGCGGTCTTTCACTTCAACGAGGTCGGGGGCATACATGGTGTCCCACTGGCCGTTGACGTACCAGGAAAAGATGGGGCCTTCGTCGCGCCACTGCGAGAGGTCGTCGACAGGTGCCGACCACATGCGGATGTCGTTGCCGCAGTACTTGTCGTAGTGCACGTCGTGCGAGCCAATGATGTAGGCACGCTGCTTGCCGGGGTTGTCGGGGTCGTCAAACACACGGGGTTCGCCGTCGGGCAGATGCTCCCACAACGGCAGGTACGGATTCTGGGCGTTCGCAGTCAATGCCACGAAGAGCGCCGATGCAATGAATAGTGATTTTTTCATGACTTTATTGTTGGGTTAGGTTTCTTTTCTTCGGTGATGAGGAACACGCAGACGGCTCCGGCAGCAAAGCAGGCTCCAGAGACGAACATCATGGTGGACTGATGGTGGCCCACCAAGGAGAGGATGGTGCCGCCGCAGAGGGCTGCCACTATCTGCGGCAGGCAGATGGTGCCGTTGAACAGGCCCAGATAGGCTCCCATGTGGCCGTAGCCCTGCAGGGCGTTGGTGACAATGGTGAACGGCATGGCAAGCATGGCGGCCCAGCCGCAGCCAATGAGCAGGAAGGGAAGTATCTGCAGGTACTTGTCGGCGCAGAAGGGGATGAGCATGAAGCCTAAGGCTCCAAGGATGAGACTCACGGAGTAGGCCATCTTCACATTGCTGAATCGCGGCAGCAAGGCTGCCCACACCACGGAGCCTAAGGCCTGGATGGCGTAGAGCACTCCCGTCCAGTCGCCGGCATCCTGATAGTCCTTAGTGGCTGGGTCGATGGTGCCCCAGACGGTCTCCGACACTGCGTCGACAACGTATGTCCACATGTAGAGCATGCCTGCCCAGCAGAAGAACTGCACCAACCCCACCTTCCAGAAGGTGACAGGGGCGTTCTTCAGAAGGGTAAGCCAGTTTGCAGAGTCCCTATTGGTCTCATTGGTCTCATTGGTCCCATTATACTCTTCATACTCCTTAGGCGGCCATTCCTTCACCTTAACCGTGGTGTAGATGACACACAGTATGAGTATCAGGGCACCGATGTAGAACGACCAGATGACGCTGTCGGGCACCACACCCTCGGGAGCCACATTGCTCAGGCCTATCCGGGCAAAGACAAAGGGGAACAGGAAGCCCACCACAGAGCCGGCATTGCACAGGAACGACTGAATGGAGTAGGCCTTGGCCTTCTGCTTCTCGTTCACCATGTCGCCGACAAGCATCTTGAAAGGCTGCATGGCCATGTTGATGCTGGTGTCGAGGAGCATCAGCGCAAAGAGACCGAAGATGAGGGCCGTGGCTACCGACATGCCGAAGCTGCCTGAGTTGGGCAGAAGGCACATCACGCAGACGGCCAAGGCCGCACCTATGAAGAGATAGGGGATGCGGCGCCCGAAGCGCGTCCACGTACGGTCGCTGAGCGTGCCAACAATGGGCTGCACAAGGATGCCCATCAGCGGCGGAAGAATCCAGAAGAACGACAGAGAGTGGGGGTCGGCACCAAGGGTGCGGAAGATACGGGAGATGTTGCCACTCTGCAGGGCGTAGGCTATCTGTACGCCGAAAAAGCCGAAGCTCAGGTTCCAGAGCTTCCAAAACGACAAATCAGGTTTCTTTTTCATATCTTTTCTGTTTAAAGTCAACAACTACTTATTATATTAACGACAACTTCCTTATTTATTAATTGAAGTTTCCCACCCTAAAGGCCGAAGGCCTGAAAAGAGCATAGGCAGGGGTAAAACCCCTGTAAACAGGAGGATGTAATCCCAACCCCGTAGGGGTGACAGCGCTCCAGCTCTGCTGGCTTGCCACCGAAGGGACG
>JAFSKJ010000098.1 GCA_017449025.1 Prevotella sp.
CCAATGCATCTGCAGAGTCTTTCAATTCAAAGGTGAAGGGCTTAAGAGCGCAGGTGCATGGGGTCAATGACCTGCCCTTCTTCATGTTCCGTTGCGCTAAGATATTTGGTTAGGCTGCATATGGGCTATCCACGGACATTCCCCCTGCGCCCGATAAAGAGTTATTGATGTTTACGCAAATCGCGGAGAATTTCAAACTTCTGTATGTAACTAATTCGTAACCTCTCCAATTTGTTGACTCCAAACACGTTTGAAAGTCAATAGGTTATAAAAAATCACTGATTTATGCAAATAAAGTGCCACTCTACGGATGAGGCCTCAATGTTTCTGACTTTTCGGAAAATCAGGATTCTGCTAACACCACTCTCATCGTAGGTTGGACGGAGACTTTTAGCTACCTTTACGAGTCGGCTTTATGCACATGTTATGAAAATCTGCCGTTAGACATTGAAAACAGCAAGCTCGTCGGCAAGCTTGGTGTTAGGAAACACTTGCTGGGCCTCGGCAAGCAGTATCTGTTCGTCATTGTAGCGTGAACTGTAGTGTCCGAGTATCAGCTGTCGGGCTTCAGCATCGCGTGCAACCATTGCAGCCTGTCGTGCCGTTGAGTGAAAGTACTTCTGTGCCAGTTGCATGTTGTCCTCGCCGTATGTGCTTTCATGGTAGATGGTGTCTACGCCTTTAAGCTGTTGGTGCAGCTGTGGCAGGTAAATAGTGTCGCTGCAGTAGGCATAGCTGCGCGGCTTGTCGGCAGCGTTTACAAGTCGGCTGTTGCTTATCACCTGCCCGTCGGCAGTAACCCAGTCGCTTCCTTGCTTTATGTTGTCGAATTGTGAAACGGGAATGCCATAGAAGTCGGTTACTGCCCGGTTTATGTGTGGCAGTAATGGTTTTTCCCTGAATACAAACCCGCATGTGGGCATTCTGTGTGAAAGCGGGAGTGTGCTTACGGTAAGCGAGTGGTCGTCGTAGATGGTTTCCTGCTTGGTGGGGTCAATGGGGTGGAACACCACCTCGTAGCCAGGGTCTTGGCAGAAGAGTTCCATCTGTCGGTTGAGCATGTCTTCCAACCGTGGCTCAGCGTAAACGTGGAGTGGTGCTGTCCGTCCGAGCATGCCGAAGGTGCTTATCATGCCTATGAGTCCGAAACAGTGGTCGCCGTGAAGGTGGGAGATGAACACGCAGCTTAGCTTGGTGAACCGAATGTGGCAGCGCCTGAGCTGCATTTGTGTGCCTTCGCCACAGTCTACCATCATAAGCTTTCCTCTTGCTTCTACTATTTGTGAAGAGGCATAGTGGCGAATGGTTGGCAGTGCGCTGCCACATCCGAGGATATGTATTTTGAACGGTTCCAATGTTTTTTTTAAAATGACGAATGACAATCCTTTGGGTTGTAGGAGATTACATTATGAAGTCGTCGTTAGTTTCATCGTCAAACTTCAGCTCTATGCGGTGTTTTACTTCGTGCCTGTGTCCGTAGTTGTAAGTGTCTTCTGCGTCCTTTATGACGAGGGTGTCGGGCCCGAGCATGAGCAAGTCGAACTTGAGCACTTCTTCCTCCTCACCGCCTCCTTCTCTCTGGGTAAGCATCTCGAGCTTGCCGTTGAATATTCGCCATGTCTTGTAGACAACGGAGCTTTGCTCAATGCCTTCTACAATTCCGCCTTCCTTTATGTTGATTCCCATTTCCGAGGAGCCGTCAAGCGGGTTTGGCATGACCCACTCTCCGAGCAGTGCCGACTGGTTGATGACCATCTTTGCCACGTTTTTCTTGCCCATCATGGGTAGCACGGCTATGCGGTCTCCATCCTGATAGCCTCCGAACACCATGCCTGCTTCCTGTGCTTCTGTTACTTTGAAGTTTATTGTGTCGCCACTGTCTATGATGACTTGCAGTGTGTTAATGGATGAGCCGCTTCCGCACAAGCCGTAGACCGTTGAGTCGCGAATGATGGCAGCCACGTCGGCGCTTTCTTCTTCGCTGTTTTGCTTAATCTGCTGCTGCTCCTTGTTCGAGCAAGCTGCAACCATGAGTGCAGTTGCTGCAATAATGCCAAATGCTTTAAGTTTTTTCATATTCTGTAGTGTTAAATGGTTTTTGTTGCTATTTTGTGTTCTCTTGCTCTTTTGCTTCGTTCCACAGCATGTCCATCTCGGCAAGTGTCATTTCCTGTAATGGCTTGCCTGCTTTGATGCTATGCTGTTCAATGTAGTTGAAGCGCGAAATGAATTTCTGGTTTGTATGCTCAAGGGCGTTGTCCGGGTTTAGCTTGTATAGGCGTGCGGCATTGATGACAGAGAAAAGGAAGTCGCCAAGCTCCTCTGTCTGTGTTGTGCGGTCGCCATTCTGCAGTTCTGCTTCCAGTTCGCCTAACTCCTCTCTTACCTTTTTCCACACGTCCTGCCGGTCTTCCCAGTCGAATCCCACATTGCGTGCCTTGTCCTGTATGCGATAGGCTTTGATGAGTGAGGGTAGGGCAGAGGGCACCCCTGAGAGCACCGATTTGTTTCCGTCTTTCTCGCGCAGTTTTATCTGCTCCCAGTTCTCTAACACTTTTTCCTCTGTCTTTGCGTCGGAGAAATCGCTGTTTGGGGAGCTGTGGGGCATCGGCGACTCATGGGATGGCTCGGGCGTAAAGGGTAATGGCTTGGGCATCTCTGCGCCCATTTGCGATGGGTGATACACGTGCGGGTGGCGGAATATCAGCTTGTCGGTCAAGAGGTTGCAGACGTCCGCTATGTCAAATTCTTGCTTCTCAGCGCCAATCTTCGCATAGAAACAAACATGGAGCAACACGTCGCCCAGCTCCTTGCACACCTCATGGTTGTCGCCCTTCATCAGGGCGTCGCACAGCTCGTAGGTCTCTTCAATGGTGTTTGGGCGCAGGCTCTCATTTGTCTGCTTTTTGTCCCACGGGCATTTCTCGCGCAGCTCATCGAGCACGTCAAGCATTCGTCCGAAGGCTTTCATTTGTTCTTCTCTTGTGTGCATGTGTCTTTTTCTCTCTGATTTGCGCACAAAGGTAGACATTTTTTTTCATACTGCCAAAACTTTCTTCCCTTAACCCTTACTTTGCGGTGTTTTTTTCTTCTCTTTTTGTTGAAATATGAAATAAAATGTGTACCTTTGCAGCCGTTTAACAAAAATGTATTATGGAAATTGCAAGCAAGTACGACCCAACAGAGGTCGAATCGAAGTGGTATCAGTATTGGTTAGACCACAAACTTTTTTCCAGTAAGCCTGATGGGCGTGAACCTTACACCATAGTGATTCCCCCGCCCAACGTGACAGGTGTGCTGCACATGGGGCACATGCTGAACAACACCATTCAGGACATCCTTGTGCGCCGAGCCAGGATGGAGGGAAAGAATGCCTGTTGGGTGCCGGGCACAGACCATGCCTCAATAGCCACAGAGGCAAAGGTGGTGAAGAAGCTTGCTGCTGAAGGCATAAAGAAACACGACCTTACCCGGGAGCAATTTCTTGAGCATGCCTGGGACTGGACACATGAGCATGGAGGAATAATCCTTAAGCAGCTGCGGCGCCTCGGTGCCTCGTGCGACTGGGACCGCACGGCATTCACCATGGATGACACGCGCAGCAAGAGTGTCATCAATGTGTTTGTCGACCTATACAACAAGGGTTACATCTATAGGGGCCTGCGCATGGTGAACTGGGACCCCAAGGCTCTGACCGCCCTCTCCACCGAAGAGGTTATCTATAAGGAGGAAAAGAGCCATCTCTTCCATCTGAAATATTATGTGGCTGATTCCATAGACCCCATAAGCCCCATAGGAGATAATGTCATCCACCGCGACGAAAAAGGCTACTACGCCGTTGTTGCCACCACGCGCCCTGAGACCATCATGGGCGACACAGCCATGTGTATCAACCCCAAGGACCCGAAGAACCAGTGGCTCAAGGGGCGCAAGGTGATAGTGCCTCTGGTGGGGCGAGTAATACCTGTCATTGAAGACCGATATGTTGACATCGAGTTCGGTACAGGATGCCTGAAGGTGACACCAGCCCACGACACCAACGACTACATGCTGGGCAAGACCCACAACTTGGAGACCATCGACATATTCAACCCCGACGGCACCATCTCCGAGCAGTCGCCCATCTATGTGGGCATGGACCGCATGGAATGCCGCAAGCAGATAGCCAAGGATCTGCAGGAGGCTGGGCTTATGGAGAAGATAGAAGACTATACTAACAAGGTGGGCTACTCTGAGCGCAATCCAGACACGGCCATAGAGCCCCGGCTCTCGCTGCAGTGGTTCCTGAAGATGGAGCACTTTGCCGAGATAGCCCTTAAGCCCGTCATGACTGGCGAGATGAAGTTCTATCCGGAGAAGTACAAGAACACCTATAAGAACTGGCTCGAGAACATTCAGGACTGGTGCATCTCGCGACAGTTGTGGTGGGGACACCGCATACCGGCTTACTACTACAACGAGAACGACGACTATGTGGTTGCCTCTACTCGCGAAGAGGCTTTGAAACTGGCTCAGGAAAAAGATCCAAAGGTGACCGATGCCGACCTGCGCCAGGACGAGGACGCACTTGACACGTGGTTCTCGTCGTGGCTGTGGCCTGTGTCACTCTTCGACGGCATCAACAATCCCGGCAACGAGGAAATAAACTACTATTATCCCACTTCCGACCTTGTGACAGCCCCCGACATCATTTTCTTCTGGGTGGCACGCATGATAATGGCAGGCGAGGAGTATATGGGCAAGTACCCCTTCAAGAACGTCTATTTCACCGGTATTGTCCGCGACAAGCTTGGCAGGAAGATGTCGAAGTCGCTTGGCAACAGCCCCGACCCCATAGAGCTGATAGAGAAGTTCGGGGCCGACGGCGTGCGCATGGGCATGATGCTCTCTGCTCCTGCCGGCAACGACATACTCTTCGACGAGGCTCTCTGCGAGCAGGGCCGTAACTTCAACAACAAGATATGGAACGCTTTCCGACTGGTCAAAGGCTGGAAGGTTAGCAGCGATGCCCAGCAGACAGGAGCCGAGCTGTTGGCCATAAAATGGTTTGAGGCAAAACTCAAGGAGGCTGCCATTGAGCTTGACGACCTGTTCTCAAAATACCGCATATCAGAAGCTCTGATGGTGGTTTACAAGCTGTTCTGGGACGAGTTCTCCGGATGGTACCTCGAAATGGTGAAGCCAGCCTACGTCGACGGTCAGCAACAGCCTGTAAACGCCAAGACTTACGAGGCAACCCTCGATTCCTTCGACAAGCTGCTGAAGATGCTCCACCCATTTATGCCATTCATTACCGAGGAGCTTTGGCAGGCACTCTACGAGCGTAAGCAGGGAGAGAGCATAATGCGTCAGGAGCTGAAGCTTAGCTCACCCACTGCCGACGAGAAGATGCTGCTCGACAATGTGGAGACCATCAAGCAGGTGGTCAGCGGTGTTAGAACGGTACGTGCCCAGAAGAATATTGCCAACAAGGAGAAAATGACGTTGCAGGTGGTTAACTCACAACTCAGCGGCCAATATGCCGATGCAGTAGTGAAGATGGCCAACCTGGAAACCATCACCCAAGTTAGCGAGAAGGACAGCACCGCCAGCACCTTCATGGTGGGCATGACGGAGTATGCCGTTCCACTTGGCAATATGATTGACATCGACGCAGAGATTGAGAAGCAGGAGGCACAGCTCAAGCATCTTGAGGGCTTCCTGGCCGGAGTCATGAAGAAACTCTCCAATGAGCGCTTTGTGCAGAACGCACCTGAGCAGGTGGTGGCACTTGAGCGCAAGAAGCAGAGCGACGCCGAAGAGAAGATTGCCGCCCTGCGAGAGTCGATAGCTTCACTCAAGGGCACACGGTAGGCAGACGGCATAAACGCCTTCACCGCCGAACAGTCCTTCTGCATCAACAGGCTCTCGGAACAGCCCGAAGAGGGCCGAACCACTTCCCGACATGGCAGCATAGACGGCACCGAGGTCATAGAGGCGCTGTTTTATGCTGCCAATTTTTGGGTGTATGGCAAATACGCTCTTCTCAAAGTCGTTGGTAAGACTGTCGCGCCAAGACTCCACAGGCTGCATTACCACGTCGCGGCAGCATAGTGAAGGATACTTGGGAGTGACGAGAGAGAATGCCTCGCGTGTGGAGACGGGTATGTTAGGGCGCACCACGCATATCCAGTAGCCGCTCAGGTCGATGTCTATCGGCGTCAGCCTTTCGCCAATGCCCTCTGCATACGCGGGCCTGCTGTCAACGAAGAAGGGACAGTCGGCTCCAAGCCGTGCAGCCCGCTCTATAAGTTGTTCTCTCGTCAGCCCCAACCTGTACTCACTGTTAAGCAGGGTGAGCATTGCCGTGCCGTCGCTCGAGCCGCCGCCCATCCCCGCCTGAGTGGGTATGTGCTTGTGCAGGTGCACGTGCAGGCGTGGCAGTTGCGGGAAGTCGGCCTTCAGCTGCTGGTAGGCCTTCACCACCAGGTTCTTCTGTTCTTCGCCGTCAATGCTAATGCCTGTCACCTTGAGGTCGCAGTCCACAGCAGACGGGAACTTCTCGTCCATCTCAAACACCTCGATGGCATCGCGAATGTTTACAGGGAAAAACACAGTGTTCAGGTTGTGGTAGCCGTCGGGCCTGCGTTCCACAACGTTCAGGCCGAGATTGATTTTTGCTAATGGAAACTTTATCATGCTCTGTTCTTGCTTTATTCACATTGTCATTTCTCCACGGATGGACATTGACATCATCTGCCTCACTTTGTCGGGGTTGTCAGGGTAAAGAGCCTGCAGGTACATCAGTTTCGTGACAGCAGCTTCAACAGTGGAGTCGCGTCCGCTTATTACTCCCGCCTTCTGCAGGTGGTAACCGCAGTCGTAGCGGCTCATCTCCACTGCCCCCTGCATGCACTGGCTTATGTTCACTATCACCTTTCCCCGCCTTGTACCCTCCTCAAGAGCATTTAGTAGCCACTGACGCTGAGGAGCATTGCCCGACCCGAAGGTGCGCATCACTATTGCCTTCAGGTCGGGGGCTTCTATGATGTGATTAATCATCTCCTCGCGGATGCCGGGAAAGAGTGAGAAAATCACTACGTTGTCGTCGAGCTGGAAGTGCGGAGTCATAGGCATGTTCATGTCCGGAGTAAGAATGCGGTTGCGATGATAGCATATATTCACTCCTGCCTCTGCTAAGTGGGGGTAGTTGAACGACTCGAAGGCGTTGAACTCCTCGGCACTCTGCTTCGTGGTGCGGTTTCCGCGCAACAGGTGCCCGCCAAAGTATATGCCCACCTCGGGCACCATCGCCAGCCCCCTCTCGTCTTTCGCCGCGGCTATCTCAATGCTTGTGATAAGGTTCTCTTTGCCGTCGGTGCGCAACTGGCCTATGGGCAGCTGGCTGCCGGTGAAGACAACAGGCTTTGTAAGGTTCTCCAGCATAAAGGATAGTGCCGAGGCCGTATATGCCATGGTGTCGGTGCCATGTAGCACCACGAAACCGTCATAGTCTGAATAGTTGTCGGCTATGCAATGGCTCAGCTCCGTCCATTTTTCCGGCGACATGTTGCTCGAGTCTATAGGTGGCTTGAACTGGTATGTGTCGATAATCGTGTCGAACTGCTTCAGCTCAGCCACATTGTACAGCAGCTGCTCAAAGTCGAAAGGCTCAAGCGCCTGCGTTGCAGGATTGCGTTTCATGCCAATCGTGCCGCCAGTGTAGATAAGTAAAACCTTGCTCTGCATAGTTCCGTTCCCTGCCGTCCTCTGTCTTTGTTGTTCTTTACTGTTTGTTATGTGCTGCAAAGTTACGAAAAAAGCTTATAACAAGCAACGGATTTCGGAGAATTAACTCAATTCGACCGTAAATCTAACTACGGTTAACTCCAAAATTACATAGTGTGTGTAAAAAAAATGGGGCTGCGATGTCACAAAATCGTAATTTCTGCGTATTATATATAAAGAGACAGTCAGAATGACGCAAGAAGAATACAAGGAAGAAGCGCTACGGCTACGACCACGACTGCTGCAGACGGCTCGACGATACCTGAACGAGGATGCAGCCGAAGACACGGTGCAAGACGTGCTGCTGCGCTTGTGGCAGATGGTTGACACCCTTTGCATGCCCATCGACGCACTGGCCACGGTGCTCGTACGCAACTTCTGCGTAGACAGACTGAGGCGGGAAAGGCCATCGCAGACGCTGAACGCCAACTATGAACAGGCCGATGAGACCGAGACCGACGAGCGCATAGAGCGTGTTTTGGCTATGATAGACACTCTGCCAACCCTGCAGCAGACCATACTGCGACTGCGACATGTCGAGGGAATGGGGATGAGGGAGATAGCCAACCTGACAGGTTGCAGTGAGGTGGCAATACGCAAAACGCTGAGTCGGGCACGACAGGCATTGAAACAACAATACGAGAAAAGATATGAATAAATTGCTGAGAATAAGAACCCTGACCGACAAGTTCTTCGACGGCATAACCACGTCGGAGGAGGAGCAGGAGCTGTACGATTTCTACCGGAAGGACGACATACCTGATGACCTGCGGCACAACCGTGAGCTGTTCATGGACTTGGCGGCGCTAAACACTCTCACTCCGAACGCTCGGCAGATTGTGCCACACCGTCATCGTAGCTGGTGGATAGCTGCAGCAGTGATTGCCATGCTGATAATTGGCGGTGCAGCCATCTACCGCTATCAACTTGACAACGAGTGTGTGGCATATATCTACGGCAAGCGGGTGACCGACCGCAAGGTAGTTCTCGGCGAGATGCAACGGACGATGACCGCCATGACCGCCGACGGCAGCGACGTGGTGGAGGTAGAACTGAAGGCTATGTTTGGAAACGAATAAGAAATTGGAATGGATTTTTAAGTTTATGAGTTTATAAGTGTGTGAGTTATGAAACGTATCCTATATTTGTCATTTATCATTTTTCAGTTGTCGTTTGGTGACACTGCTGCGCAGACAGGACTGAAAATAAACGAGCTGTTCGAGGGTCGCATCATTCCGCAGGAGCGAATGGTGGAAACCCGTGTGCGAGGCAAGACACTTGCCAAGTACCAGCTGACATACTACCGCAGCGTGCGCTGTAACGTTAGCGAACAAGAGGCCGAAAGGCTGTTGAAGATGGTGGAGGCCGATGGCAAGGGACACTTTGCCATGGGTAGCGACAAGGCCAGCAAAACCATGTTCGGCAAGGAGCATAGCCTCACCTTCAAGACGCAAGTGAGGAAACAGGGCGACAAGAACTGCTTCCTGTGCTATCAGGTGTTCTGGAAGGGCAAGGCGTCGGAACGACAGGTAACCGTCATCTACATGGAGGGACCAGTCAAAAGCCTCGAGCAATTGGAGGAACTGTTGAAATAGTTTGTTTTACTTTATAAGTTAATTAGTTTTTTTTAGTTTGTGAGTTATGAAACGCATACTGTATTTATCATTTGCCATTTGCCAGTTATCATATAGCAGCGCAGAGGCGCAAAACGACACCGTAGTCATACACAATCCCAAAAAGGTGACCATCGTCACCGGTGACTCGCTACAGAAAATCATCGTCACGGGAAAGGAGGGCGACGACAAGTTCACCTATCAGAATGCCATACGGCTCGTGGACTCCAACTATGTGAGCACAACCCGCATCGGCCGCGACAGATGGGAACTCATACCCAGCGTGAAGGTTGGCAAGAAAAAGGGCGACGTGAAGGGGCGTGGCTCCAACAACGCGATTTCAGCCCATCTCGGCCTCGGCTTCACTGCTCCAACAAAGGCCGACGCGCGCACGGACTTCTCTACATTTAAGTCGTGGGAAATATTCGCCACCCCTATACAGTGGGACCATCACTTCGACCGCCGGGAACGAAACACCATATCGCTGGGCTTAGGCATCGACTGGAAGAACTATCGCATGACTGGAGACACGCGCTTCACGAAAGCCCCCGACGGCAATGTTGTCATTGAGAAATATCCTTTGCAGGTCTCGCCCGATTTCTCCCGCATAAAGGTTTTCTCGCTTACTACTATTATTGAGTATACCCATAGTTTCAACGATGACTTTTGGATAGGCATCGGCCCAGTGGTAAACTTCAATGTCTATGCCAGTGTCCTCACCGAGTACTCAATGTATGGCGAAGACATCAGAAAACTGGAAAAGAACATCCGTCAGCGTCCTGTCACCATCGACTGGATGTTCCGGTTAGGTCTCTTTGGCGTTCCTTTCTATATGAAGTACTCTTACGACAACGTGCTGAAGGCAGGTGGTGTTAAGTTCCGCTCACTCTCGTTCGGCCTCTACATGTAGACCGATAAGTATAGCTGTTGTATCTGAAATCAGCAGAAGAAAGACATAAGAATCCGGGGCATTGGCCAGCAAAGTGACAGGCTAATGTCCCGTTTCTAACGCAAAATGTAGATAATCAGAAAAAAGGGGCGCCCCGAGTCACCTCCGCCGACACCAGATTCTTGCTTCCGCATTCCGCGCCACCACCCCCGATGCAGGAATTACATTTCCATACTCCGCGCTACCGCCGCCCAGCTTGACGGACACGCAAAAATCGCCTGTGCCTAAATTTTTGTTGTTTTTAGCAGAAAAACATTCAAGATGGCTATGAATACGATTATTCTTCTTATCTTTGGATGAAAAATTAGGCAATTCAGTTACCGTTTGTGTGAGCCGTTAAATGTGGTAGATGTCAAGCACAGGGTTCTGCGGGTGGCACGAAAAGTGCAAATGAAAAAGAAATAATGACTTCCTCCGTTTGAGTCGGGAAAATGAGAAAATCGGCCATTCCAACGTTACCTCAGCGACAGAACAAGATACCAGATTACTGGCACCAGCAGCGAGGGCAGAAGGTTGAGCGTCTTGCAGTCCTTCAGCTTCAGCAGTCCCAGTCCGCTGCCGGTAATCATCAGTCCACCGACAATCAGCAACTCCGACATCAAACTGTCGCTGATGGCGGTGCTACTGATTTCGGCCACGACGTAGAACATGCCTTGCCACAGAAACAAGACCGGAGCTGCCAGTACCATGCCCACCCCGTATGTGGAGGCAAAGACGGTGCTGCTGACGAAGTCGAGCGTAGCATTGGTGAAGAGGAAGGTGTGGTCGCCCTTCAAGGCCGAGATGACAGGTCCCAGCATCGAGAGCGGCCCTATGCAGTAGAGCAGGATGGCTGTACTCAGTCCGTCGCCAAGCCTGTTGGCATTGCCCGACTGGGAGCGCCTGTTCACAAGCCGCTTGAAGCGCCCGTCGATGTCGAGCTTGGTGCCGCAAACGCCGCCTATTGCCAGCGACAGGATGAAGAGCACGGGGTATTCGCTCTTGGGCAGATGGCTGATGGTGGCATTCAGGCCAATGGCCAGCGACGCAAGTCCCAAGCCCGTGTATAGCACTTCCTTGTATTTCTCCTTAATGCCTCGGTTCAGCAGCGCTCCCAACAGTGAGCCGGCTATAATGGCACAGGTGTTGACAATGGTTCCTACCATAAATGTATTATCTCGTTTTTTTAATGAATGATTCGATAAGTAATGCAAATGGACTCCACCGGGTTCAGACGGAGGCGGTATGAGCCGTCGGCGCGTTTCTTCAGTGTGGTGCGTTTGCCGGTGGCGTTATGCCAGATATGGCCCAATGCAGCTTGTTTTGTACTGTTGCAAAGAACTCGCGGGTCTGCGGTGCATGCGTGTTCGTGGCCTATCGGCGGAAGGCGGTTGCCTCCTTGCTGTTCACACGATAGCCAACCGCCAGAATTGCCTTCAGGTGGTAGAAGTCAAGCTCGCGCTCCACGTTCCTATGTCCCTCCTGTTGAACTATCCGAATTTTTCGGATAGTTGCTTCTTCTGTCAATTCTTCACTATTGTAAATCTCCTTTAGGTGGTAGTTTACTGTGCGTACATCCACACCGAATAATTCTGCCATCCGCTTCTGCGTCAGCCAAAACGTTCCATCCTCATACTGCACCTGGATGCTTACGCTTCCACTATCTGTAGTATATAGTATAATGTTGCTCTCCATTGTTTATACGCTTGTTAATCCGACTTAATAAATAGCCTGTTTATTCTTTGATTATTTAAACAGTTTTTTTTCAAAATCCTGTAAAGCCTGTTGTTTGAGGCGTTGTGCCTCTTTCCGCAAGTTCGATATTTTTTCTCGCTTCTCCTTTGTGTAGGCGACTTCTTTCTATTGGATTACACATGTCGTAATCATGGTGTTGTCATGCTATACTGCAATATCAACCCCCTCTTCAATGTCAATGCGCTTTTGACGGAGTCTGTGTTCCATCATTGCAATATACTCTTCATTACTGTCACACAAGATAGACGCACGACGATGTTTTTTGGCTACGCTACCAGTAGTTCCAGAACCTGCCATTAGGTCGATAATTGTATCACCCTTCTTGGTGCTCATTAATATGATTCGCTCAAAAACAGCTTCAGGCTTCTGTGAGGGATGTCCTGTGCGTTCATTTTTCCCTACAAAACCTACTATTAGCGGGGCTTCTATCACGCTTGTCGGGCCAGGAATAAATCGCATTTTACCTTCATCAAACCTAAGTTCCTGCTCTGGATTGAGAAAGTTTTCTGGATGCAAGCTGGCTCCTTCTTTCGTGAATTGTATGCAGGCATTCTGACTCGATCTCCATCCACGAATAACGGATGGACAATTCTTATAGAACCATGTTAGCCATGCTGTCATTTTGAATTTGTCAGGAGCAAAACGCACGTATGGACCTATGACTTCTGGGAATCCCCACAAATAAAGAATATCACTCGTTATTGCACTCTGATTGAGAAGCGTTCGTATAAATTCATCATACTCGGCATCTGGCAACACTCCACCTATGCCCTTGTTATACCAAGGGTCAAGAATGCTTGTCTTGGCTTTTATACCATTCTCTATAAGCAACTTCATGGAGTCTTTCACATCCATCGGAGGAAGTATGGCGACTCCCGATTTCTCTATGCTTTCTGCTATTGCTTGCTTTAAATTCATATATGTTTTATTTCAATATTACAAATTCGTTGTCTATTAACCACTCAATCTTTTCCAAGATGTCTTTTGCTGACAATTCAATGTTAGGGAATTCTCTGTTGAAAGATTCTAATAGATTGGTTTGGCTCATACCCCAATTATTCGAGAATCCAGGCACATAGAGTATACCCTTTTCTTTGCTCACATTTATGGAATGGCCAAAATTGGCGATGCAGTCAAGGAGACAGTATTTTATAATGATGTCTCTGCGTTCCTCATTTATTGCATAATTATCATTGTTGAAGTCTAAAAGGTTTGCTTCTTTGCAAACACCAAGACTTCTGTAAATCTCTTCCTTGTTGTATCCTTGTGCTTGTAAGAAATATATTAGTTTTGCTTCAGTATTGTTTCATGCTAATATGGCATGTTCTATTTCAAGCGGTGTCAAGAAATCAATCTCCTGTAGTTCACGTCTGAATTTCACTGGGGCAGTTTTTACTTGAATAAAAGCTTTGGTTGTCTTCTTTGCCAGCATCTTTTTCAAATCACCGTTCAAAGAGGAGAAATATCCAGCACCATCCAGGTACTCAACAAATACAGCATTGGGATAAAACTTTAACGTTTGCTTACGAGAGGCATCTGTTTGATCTACAACTTTATGAGAAACGCTTCCTGAATCGCCGGCATAGAATTGGCACTGCACAAAAAGTTTCTTTCCTTCCGATTTTGAACGGAAAGGTACTATGAAATCGTATTTACGGGCCTTGTCATTTTTCTTCTTCTTTATACCAAGCAACCCGTAAATATCTATGTCGTCAGTATTATAATCAGTTCCAGCACTTAGCCCCCAATCAGCCATATAGGAACGAAGCTTGCGTTCTGGTTCATGACCTGCTTTAGCTGTAATTGAACCACGCGATTGGAAAATTGCTATTGAAGCCAGAAGATTTGAACTGTGTCCGGCTTCTTTCAGTTTGCAATATGAAGTGCCAAGAGAGTAGAGTTGTGACACATACTGTTTATCACTTAGTAAAAGGTCAAGATAAGATTTTAGTTGTGGGGCTAACATATCTTGATAGGCTGATAAAGACTCAAAATGCATGACAACTTTGTCCAAATCAAAAACACGCGGAATCTTTATAAGTGTTATTTCCCCATTCTGACATGCAGGAATCTCGCCACTTTCAAATAATTTGTTTAATACGAGGGGATATTGGCATTTCAAATTATTATAAGTCTTTCCCGTCGATAGAAGTATGGCATTGAATACGTTTGCCAAATGGCTTTGAATATCATTAACCTGGCCTATACGGGTAGTAATATTCTCGGCGATATAATACGAAGAGCATGTCTCTAATGTAGAAAAACTATTTGTATACTGAGACAAAGAATTAAAACCTTCTTCAAGCCCAGCTAAAACTTTTCCGAACTCAATGCTATCTTTTATGTCACCAAGAGATGGTGTTATCCACCTGTCAAATTCAGACAGTTTCTCTTTTTCTGTATATATATGCTTATTAAGTTTCATTTGGTATAAATATTTTACGAATTAATAGTATTATCCTTATCTCATTCTAGTCTCTTTCAAATTGGTAGTCACAAAGTAGTCTGCGCCCGCCCATGACGCATAGTTGTAGCCTTGGAAATAGTCTTCCACGTGAATCGTGATGGTCTCTGTCTTACATTCCTCGATAATCAGCGGACTCTTTTTCTCTTGCTTGTCTTGCTTACTCTTCCAGACAACGATGTTAGCCCTGGCCGCACCTTGTCCTCGCTGGGAGTTGTTCACCTGTAACTCCTGATCCATCTGGTCAACGTTGAAGTTATAATTGTTGACCAGACGGCAGATATACTTCTGGCGCACCCTTTCCTCTGGCTTCACATGAAGCCATTTTTCTATGAGAGGTGCATATATTATATTTCCTTCTATTTGTATTTCCATAAGACATTTTCAACTTGCCCACTAACTTTTCCAGGTTACCCGTTAAGTGAATTGTGGTTACTCACTAACTCAAGATGTCAGTCCATTCGAACTAATTCATTCAAACCAACATCAAGTAATCTGGCTATCTTGATAAAGGTTTCCATAGTAGGCTGGCAATCATTGGTACACCACTTTGACACAGTCGTAGGGCACAGCCCAATGGTTCTGCCAACCCCTTATTGGTTCTCTGGCATCCCTCCACGAGACACTTAGTAGCCTTATGGCACCTCCCTTCTCTGCAAGCACCGCCTTGATGCGATTGATATCTTTGTCCATAATGAATTTCTATTGTTCTTGGTACAAAGATACAAATTTTTTCTGAAAGAACACACAATACACCAAGATATTTTGCAAATAATCACATTTAAGTGCTGATTTACCTACCATTTCGACTGTTTTTCACGATATTTGGTTGGTAGGGGGCAGTTTAGTATGAATTAACTAAAGAATCCGCTATTGTAACTGCCCAGCACCCCCTGAATATTCTCTTCAGCGAACAACATAATTAGTCGCCTACGGCGAGAAGGTTTAGCTCTACGGCCGAAGGGAAAGTCAAATCTTCCAAATCTCTTATGGAAATATCTATTAATCGTAGGGACTTACTTTATGTATGTCCGTAAGTCAGCATAGAATCGGACATACATGAAAGTAAGTCCCTACAGAAAAACGAATTTATAGAACATACCTTATTTCTTTTTGTAAGATTTGGTCAGATTTGTTCGATTTCTGCTCCGGATGGGGCACTCATCTTGAGGGTGCTGAGTGGTTACCCGCTATTGTAACTACTCATGTGAATATCTTATGATATGTTAATTTTCATCACATTAGAGGTTTTTTTTTGAAAAATAGGTTGACACGCTGACACAACGCCGATGTACAGGGCGTTTGCAGCCTTTTTCAAGGGTGACACGGGTGACACAAGGCTGACACATTGGCAGGTCGGCGAGAGGGATTTACACGTTTTGCAGAGCACACAAAAAAAACTAATTCTCGAGAGAATTGAACGGAAGAGTGGCACTTAAGCATGAGCAAGGGTGCTCTGAGCGTTGAATTCTCGAGAGAATCCGAAATTTATAGCACACTTTTTGCTGTTAGAGTATGGAGAAAATTTCCACCTGGTACGTTTGGCCCGCTAAATGACCGCGAAACGGTTGCCGCTCAATAGGATGCCGGGGAGCCCCCAACCCCCTAAAGGGGGAGTTCCTGCAGAGTCTGTAGTTCCCCCTTTAGGGGGCAAGGGGGCTTATTCCCCATTTATGCCGTTGGGGCACTCTTTCAGAGTGCGTTCGTAGTGTTCCTACTTCCGCAAGTCCTTAGGACACTGCGGCATTGAGCGAAGACGCTTTCAGCGTCATTTCAACCTTAGGTCGAACAGTTTCTCCTTCAGCCACTCGCGCACGGGCAGGTCGTAGAGTCGGTAAGAACCGTATGCCACGAGGATGGCGAGGGTAAAGAGACAGACCCCGACGGCGATGTGGGTAGACGCGGGCAGGTCGGGATGGCTGGCGTAGAAGGACATCTGGAAGTAGATGAAGGGATAGTGGGTGACGTATAGGGGGTAGCTGATGTGGCCCAGGAACTTGCAGACAGCCCGACCCTTTGCGCCGCTTACCTTGCTGCCTGCGCCGAAAGCCACAATGAGGGGAAAGCAGGCGAGAATGACAAAGGCTTCATAGAGGCCGTTCGTCCATAGCTGTTCCAAATCGGCACCACCCAGACGTGGCACGTTCAGCAGGATGATGACGGCCAGTGCACACCACCAGAAACCGCCTCTCACACGGAAGTGCTGCAGGGTGAGCATCTTGCGGCCTCCGTCGGCACCGCTGAACATTCTCGACAACAGCAACCCCATGAAGAACGGATAACACAGGCGCGTGATGGCTATCTGCAAGTGCTCGGGTTCAAGACTCCAGCCGCCTATGACGGTATAGGGATAGCTGCGTTCGGCGTATGCGCCAAAGAGGTTGATGTTCAGGCAGAGCGTGATGGTAAGGCAGGCCGAGAGCAGCACGAACAGCGAGAGCATCCGCCGCTTGAAATGACGGATAACGATGGCGTAGAGCACGTTGGCAATGTATTCCCACATAAGCGACCACTGCGCATTGTTCAGCGGGTGCATCTCGCCCCAGCCACGGATGTCCAACGCCTTGGGGATGGGTATCAGCGTGAAGCCCCACAGCATCACCATCACCAGCATCCACCACGGCGTCTGGAGAATCGCCTCACAGCCGGGCATGTCGCCCTCGAAATAGAACATCAGCGCACCAAACAGCGTACCGAACATCAGCATGGGGTGCAGACGCACCAACCTTCGTTTAAAGAAGGACCAAAGGCTTAGCTTTCCCCCCTCTCCCTTTGGAGAGGGGGATAGGGGGTGAGTCTTTTCCCACCTATCATCATACGCATAGCCGATGACGAAGCCGGAGAGTACGAAGAAGAAATCGACGGCCAGATAGCCGTGGTTTATGGGCTGGTCAGGCTCCATGTGATAGTACGTTTCCAACAGGTGGAATGCCACCACCAGCATGGCAGCCACGCCGCGCAGTCCGTCGAGGATCTCATAGCGCGGCTTTGAGGCCAGGTAGAGAGCTATGCTGCGTTCCATAACCCTTTTGCCTTTCCGTTTATGAGTTTGTGGAATTGAATGCGGTTGACTATGAGTCCTGGCAGGTTGACGATGGTCATTGCCCAGATGAAGGCGGCTATGCTGTGTGTGGCTTTGGCGGTGAGCCATGCGGCGGGTATGAAAACGAGAGCTGCGGCCGAGGTGAATATGAGCTGCAGTCGCAGCTTGCCTATGCCGTTGATGAAGTAGCTGTAGCGCATGCTGTAGATGATGGTGAAGATGTAGGCAGCCATGGCTATGGTGACTGACATTGGTATTTCCACGTCGTCGCCTATCCATATATGGTAGGCGATGGGTGAGAGGCCGACCATGACGGCCATGGCTGCAACAATGAGAAGGGTGAGCTTGTTGAGTTTCTTTGTAGCACCGCGGATCCAGTTGATGTCGCCGCGCTCGTAGGCATCTGTGGTGGCATTCCAGAATGGCATGCACACCACTGTGAACACCACTATGAAGAGGCTGAAGTATCGATAGGCTATCTGGTATGGTGTGACCATGGCAGGCGTGAAGAGCTTCGATATGAGGAGGTTTGACGTGGCGAAGAGCACCACGCTGGCTATCTGCATTATGAAGAACCTGACTCCGAGGCTCATCACCTGCTTGGCCTCACTCATGTTGACCAGGCTGATGCTTGGGCGCAGGGTGGGGTAGAGCCATCCGAAGGTGATGGGAACGGCTGCCATGTAGGCGAGCAGCGGTGCGGCGGTGCCGGCAATGGCTATGTGCATGAGGGAGTGTGTGCCGGAGAGGTAGACGGCGTATGTGGCAATAAGTGTGAGCGTCTGTCCGGCGGCTATGAGCAGGTTGTTGACGGCTGGCATCTGCAGACCCATGTAGAAGTTGCCCACAAGCTTGAATATGAAGGTGGCACAGACCATGCATACGGTGACGATGAGTACGGCGTCGAGGTTGGTGACGACGTTGGCATCGACATTGAAAAGGGAATAGGTGTCTGTGAGGTGGATGGCAAGAATCAGCACGAGCATGGTGGGGAAGATGATGCAGGTGAGCATGGCAAAGGTGGATGAGACCAGTGTCCGTGCGCGCATGGTGTCGCCGTGGGCCATGTATGTTGCCAGCTTGTTTCGCAGTCCGTTGCCCAGTCCAATGTCCATGTTGTCTATCCAAAGTAGCAGGCTGCTGATGGTGAGCCACAGTCCGTTCTGGTAGTCGCCGAGGCATTTGAGTGTGAGTGGCACCATGAGTAGCACAACGACTGCCGACCATGCCTTGATGAAGAACGACATTATGACGTTCTTTCGCAGCAGGCTGCTGCGATGGCTGCTAATTTCCTGTTGTGCTGACGGCATGTGGCGTGGGGTTGAAGTTGAGGCTTATCTTGTTCTGTGCGAAGATGGTTACGAAGAACAGTATCTGCAGGTTGAACACGAGGCTGAGCATCAGGTTTTCCTGATAGAACTGCAGTATCAGCAGCTCGGCCATATAGGTGTAGAGGCAGCAGCCAATGCTGTCGCCGTTGCGATAGAGACGGTAGAGCCATCCGGAGAGTGTGCCGTAGAAGGCTGCGAAGAAAGCTATGCCCTTGTAGCCGAAGTCTATGAAGAAGGGCTGGAAAATGGTGTAGACATTGGTGATGATGGGCACGTAGACAAATTCCTGCAGCTTCTGCTTGACAACGATGTCGCTGATGCCTAAGCGGTCGAGGAAGAGGTAGATGATTTCGAAGGTGTTGGTGCCGAACTGCGGCGTTATGTCGGCTGTGAGCTGGCAGAAGGCTACGGGTGGCGACAGGGCGTACATGGCCACGAATCCTAACAATGTCTCGTTTGTCTGGTAGTCGCTGTCCTGCTCTGCGCGCGCAAGGTTGAAAATGTAGAACAGCACGAGCACTATGGCGGCGAGTACGGCTATGGTGCGAACCCTGATGACGCGCCGCTCGAAGAGCACGAAGACGGCGCAGATGAACACGAAGAACATGGTGCCCTTCTCCATGATGGCCAGTGCGTTGAGCAGGCAGGCTACGGCGAGCCACACCACCTGCCATAGCGGTACCTTGGGGTGTGCCCAGAGTGCTACTATGAAGAGCGACTGGTTGATGACGTTGGAATAGTTGAGCAGTCCGAAGCCCTCGCCGTAGAGTGCCAGCAGCCTGACGCTGTTCATCAGGTCTTCGGTGCTGAACATGTTCACTATCTGCCACACGCGATAGACGTAGAGTGGAGTGATGACCATCGAGATAAGGAAGAAGGCGTTGAAGACGACGCGGTTGAGCGATATGCCCTTGCTGTAGTCGGAGGAGCCGTGGCGGGCCAGGTTGTAGGTGACGAAGGAGGTGATGCAGAATATGACCAGCCAGATGACCAGGGCGTTGTAGAACTGTGCGGTGATGGGGTAGAGCTCTGTCTGCAGTATGTAGTATAGCGACAGTATGCCAACCCAGATGCCCACAGTGAGTGTCCACGGCGAGAACAGTCCTCCGAAGTCAAGGTTGGCTATCAGGTTGTGTGGCGGGCGAGGGCGCCCGCGTTCCAGGTTGTTCCACGCCCTGTTGCGCCACAGGTGGTGCCACGTGCACAGCAGTGCGGCTATCAGGGTGAAGACTGCGAAGTAGACCCAGTGCCGCGGCGTGAGTGGCTGTAGCGGCCTGATGCTGTTCTTTACGGTTGTGAACGATATGTTGCTCTTCTCTGTCAGGTATTCGGCGCGCGTGTATTCCTCCGAGGCATTGCGGTAGATCTGCCCCAGCTTCAGGTAGTTCTGCCTCAGGCTCTCGAGCATGTTCTTGTGCACCTCCGATGTCAGGTCCTGATGGGCATTGGCGTATGATGAGTATGCCTTCATGGCTTCCTGGTATTGCCTGTTGGCATCGTCGAGCCTGGCCTTGGCATTGTCGCGCATGGCCGCCGCGCGCCGGTGGCGGTGCATCTCTATGTGCTGTCGGAGGTTGGCCACCACGGTGTCGAGCATTGCCATTGCCACGTCGGGGTCGTGGTCGGCCACCTGTATGTCGAGCGTCAGTGCCTGGGTGTTGAAGTTGTACTTGATGTTTTCGCGCACCGTCTCTATGTCGCCGAGGTAGTGCTCGTAGTCGGTGCCGTACTTCTCGACCTTGGCGGCAGCTGCCTGCCGTATGAAGTCTTCCGACTTGAGTATCTTGTTGTAAATCTCCGCGTCGTCGGTGCCGGTGTTTCCGAAGCTGTAGGTGAGGTCACGCATGAGCGCCTTTACTTTGTTCATGCCTACTGCCAGGTCGGTGACCTTGTATTCGTCGACCACCTTCACCTGCGCCACATACTCGTTGTCAATGGTGTAGGAGTAAAGAAGGCCGCACAGTGCGGCTGCGAGGATGAAGATGGCGTACTTGGCCTTGCGCATGGGCTTGTCAGCTTAATATTTCCTTGTAGTGCCTGAAGGCAAGGATGGCGAGTCGCAGGCCTATGGCGAGCATGAGGAAGACGGCGAGTATGAACACCTTTGGTGTGTTGGAGTGCTTGATGGGCACTGTGGCGTTTTGCAGTGTGGTAAAGGCGGGCATGCGCTCCTGCACGCGGGCGCGGGCCAGCTGGAGCTGTTCCACCACCTGTGTGTAGATGTTGAACTTCAGCTGCATGTCGTTTTCCAGGGCGTCCATCTTTGTCCTTACCGACTGTAGCATGGCGTCGCTGTTGGCGTCGCAGAAAGCGGCATATACGTGGCGTGAGTGGGCATATTCCTTCTCGGCCTCCTTCAGCAGCTGTTCCATGTATGCGGCGTCGTGGCGGGCCTTTCTTGTGCGGTACTGGGTGATGAATTCCTGCAGCTGGGTCATGACGGCATTGGCCATGGTGGCGGCGATGAGCGGGTCCTGATCGGTGAAGGTGATGCTTATGACACTGGTCTTCTTGTCTACGTGGCAGAGTATGTTTCCGCCTATGGCCTTGCAAATGTCGAACTGCTTCTTTGTCAGGTAGAAGGGGTCGGGCTCGCTGCCGGCGGCACCGGCGGGGCCTCCCTCGTCATCGCCGCCCGTCATGGCTTTAATGGCGGCGCGCAGCCACTGTGCGGGGTATGACCACCACGTCTGCTTCTGGTGCATGGAAATGTACTCGCTGTAGGGCATGTCCTTTATCTTACCGTCCTTGGAGGTCACCTTTACAGGAAACAGCTTCACGAGGAATGCCGTTGACTCCATGGCATCGGGGTAAATCTCCGGGTAGATGGCGTCGCCGTTGTTGCCGAACTTCATGTTCATTCCCACCATGCTTGCCAGCGATGAGATGTTTCCCGAGAATCCGTTGGAGGTGTCCTCTGGTGCGAGCATGACTGCCGATTTGTAGATTCTGGGAATGCTGAATGCCACGACTACGGCCACGACGGCCGCAATGCCGCACCAGATGCCCGTGGTTTTCTTGTCGGCGCGTATTATGCTGAGCACCTTGGGTACGTTTATCCTTATCTTGTCCATAGTAGTGTGTGTGTCTTGCTCTTTACGTGTGTTCCTTCCTGTCTATTTCATCAGGCTGGCCACGGTGGCAATCATGGTTGCTATCGAGGCTATGCCCGTGCCGAGTGCCACGGTCTCTGTGGTGCTCATCTTGTTCTGCACCTTTGCTGGCACCACAATCTCGCATCCCGGACGCACCTTGGTTTTCCTGCCCACCTTGGCCACGTCGCCGTTCATGTAGATGATGTATGTCTGCCTCTTCTTTGCCTTGCTGCTGTATCCGCCTGCCTGGTTGATGTAGTACTTCACGCTGCGGTCGGCCTCGAATCCCACGGTGTTGGGGTACATCACCTCGCCGTTGATCTTCACCGTGCCGGTGTAGACGGGCACCACCAGTCTGTCGCCTTCGCGCAGCACCAGGTCGTAGTCGCTGCCAGGGTGCTCCAGGGCCTTGTCAAGCTCAATGCCCACGGGGTAGGTCTCGGGTATCTGCAGCTTCTCCTGCTGTGCTGTCATGCCAGCCTGTATCTCTCCGAGCGAGCGTCCGCTCTTCAGTGCCTGTTCCATCATGGTGGCCTCGTTCTGCTGTCGCTGCATCTTCACAGACTCCTCGTATCTCATGCGCTCTGCCTCGTTCAGCTTTCGCTCAAGGCGTGCGCCTTCCACGTATGCAATGTTGGTCACACCGCCGGCCTTCTTCACCAGGTCGCTGAGCCGCTCGTCTTTCTTGCTCAGGGTGTATTCGCCGCTGAAGAGCACCTCGCCCTCGATGGTCACGTTCTGCTGTTCGTTGTAGCCGGGACTCTTCCTGACGTACACCTCGTCGAAGGGCTGGAGGTGGAAGCCGCTCTCGCCGTCGATGACGAAGCCGTCCTTGAGCGAGAAGTTGAACGTGTTGGCGATGAGTGAGTCGGAAGAGGTGGCAAAGGGGTTGACAATGCGCCGCGACACAAACACGTTGACCATGGATGCCGTCTCCTTAAGGCCTCCGGCCTGTAGCACGAAGTCCTCAAGGGTTTCGTTGGCGGCATACTTGTACACGCCGGGGTACATCACCTCGCCGTGGATGCTCACCGTCTGCTCCACCTGCACCTCCTGCTTTGTGGGCACGAAGAGCACGTCCTCGTTCTGCAGGGGTATGTCGGCGGTCTTGCCCGACAGTATGCCGTCGATGTCGACGGCCACAACCTCCAGCGTGCGGTCAGGCTTCATGCGGTGCATCACGGCGTGGGCCGTGAAGGCATCCTCGGTCACGCCCTCGGCGTGCTCAATCAGTGTGCGCACGCTGTTGATGTTGTCGCCCAGCTGGTACTTGCCGGGGCGGAACACCGATCCCTTGACCTCTACCATGTTCATGTAGCGTGGCAGTATGGAGTCTACGCTCACCGAGTCCTCGTCCTCCATGCGGAACGAGGCCATGTCGAACTCGTTCACCGTGTGTATGCTGTACTGCGTGCCCGCCTTGCGCGTCACGCGAACATTTTTCTTATAAGCATCGCCGGTAAAGCCTCCCGAGTACTTGAGCAGGGTGAGCAGGCTCTCGTTCTTCTTCATCTCGTAGAACATGGGGCGCTTCACCTTGCCGGTCATGTTGACCAGACAGTCGTAGGGTCCCACCACAATAACGTCGTTGTCGCCCAGGCGTATGTTGCCGCTCTGCTTGCCGTTGAGTATGTAGTCGTAGACGTCGACGGTGGTTGCCAGCCGGTTGTTGCGGAACACCTTGATGTTTCGCAGCGTACCAATCTCGTTGGGTCCGCCGGCCATATACAGGGCGTGAAACACCGATGCGAACGCCGACACCGTGTAGGTGCCGGGGGTCTCCACCTCGCCCATCACGTTGACGGTGATGGTTCGCGTCTGTCCTAACGACAGGCGTATCTTCGAACTCTGATAGCGTGAGCCGAGCTTGGAGCGCAGCTGGGCCGTGGCCTGACTCACGGTCATCCCCGCTACCTGCACGGGTCCGAAGTCCTCGACGGCAACGAAACCGTCGGGGGTCACCGTTGCCTCAATGGTTCTCTGTGAGGCACCGTAGATGTCGATGAAGACGGCGTCGCCGGGGCCGAGCACGTAGTTCTGGGGGGTGGCAATGTTCATGTTCGGCTCAAACGACAGCTCCTCGTTGTTGAAGATGTCGCGTCCGAACACCTTGCGCTTGTGCTTCTTCTCAAGCAGCTCCTTGTCGCGGAGGTAGTTCTTTATCACCATGCGGTCGTAGATGTCAAGCGAGTCGGGAAGCATGTCGTCAAGCTCGGTCTTCATGAAGCGCTTCTCCTCCTCCTCTTCAAGCTGTAGTTCGCGGCGGTTCTTGTTGTTCTGCTTGTTGCGTTGCGAACGCAGCTTGTCGTCCTTGAGCTTCTCCGTGGAGTTGTTATACTGGCTGTTGTTCCTGCGCAGGCGGGAGTCAATCTGCTCCTCGTCGGAGAGGGTCTTGTCCTTCACCGTTCCCAGTCCCTGTTCCTTCTCCAAGCGCTCGTACTTCTTCTTTACGCGGTTTATCTGGTCGATGTTCACTCCCTTCTGCACAAGCTTGCTCACAATCTCGGCCTGCGACGAGCCGTTCTTGTGCTCCTTCATTACAAACTTAATCACTTGCTCGTCGCTCATCGACTGGGCGTTCACCGAGGCAATGCTCATGGCGAACATAAACAATATAATGTATAGACGTCTCATCATTTTTTGCATAGTTTTACTATAGTATAACTTTTTTTTTGCAAAAATATTGCTTTATAAGTTATTTTTTGTCTCCAAAAGCTTGGCGTTTCAATTCTTTTGATTAACTTTGCAGCCTCAATAGCTGAGTACACATGGGGTTGACTGGATTTGACGGCAAGCCGAGATGGTACGTAAGCACGCGGAGTGACGGCTGTGTTCTCCATAATCAAGTCGGTCGGAAAATTAATTGGCAACAATGAGTATGCTCTCGCTGCTTAGTCGAAGTACAGTAGACTGTTAGCTTAATTCCACTACAAGGTAGAGGAACGAGACGTCGCCCCGAGGATGTTGTTCCGAATCTGAGGAACCGGCGGCGCAGGAAAATCGGAAATAGCCGTGGCAGGCCCCGATGGCACGGTGATTTTTCAGGGGATAAGGTCGCGGTTGGTGGCTTGGGTCTTGCCGCGGCACGAAAATCAAGTCCAAGATAAGCGTGTAGAAAGCGTATGGTTTCCTTGTGCGGACGAGGGTTCGACTCCCTCCAGCTCCACTCAGTTACTCCCTTGAGTAACACGATGAGTATATGCCATACGAAATAACTATAGGCATTCCAGTCTATAATGTGGAGAAGTATATCCGGCTGACGCTGGACTCCGCACTGGCCCAGACGTTCGAGAGCATAGAGTTCCTTATTCTCGATGACTGTGGAACTGACATGTCGATGGACATTGTGAGGCAGTACCAGCAGACTCATCCCCGCGGCAAGGACATCAGGATAGTAAGACAGCCCCAGAACGGGGGATTGGGGCAGGCGCGCAACCGCATCATAAGCGAAGCCAAGGGAAAGTACCTCTACCATCTTGATGCCGACGACTCCATAGCCCCCGGGACCATAGAACTTCTCTACAGCCATGCCAAGGAGATCGACGCGGACATCGTGTACGGGTCGTACGAGATGATTGACGAGTACAACGGCCAGAGGACTTCAACCCTGTTCCGCTATCCGAAGATGACCTTCCTGAAAGAGCACGAGTTTGCCAACCATGTCTATTCCAAGTACGGATTCCTGCAGGCACAGACATGGAACTTCCTTATCAAGAGGGATATATACATGAAGAACGGCATCAGGCACAAGCCCGTGAACTTCTGGGAAGATTTCTCCACAACCATAGACTTGCCCACCTACGTCACACGCGCCGTACTGCTGCCCGACATCACCTATTTCTATTATTGCAGGCACGGCTCGTTGTCGAACTTCGGCAAGCGCGACCACATTGACAAGGCTGAGATACAGAGAACCATCGACGCCATGAGGCCTGTGAAGCTCGACTGCAACAGAGTGAAGGAGAAGCCTTACTTCTACAAGTGGATGTATAAGGTTATGATTACCCACTTCTACATGGCCAGCACCATACTGAAAGAAGAGAAGGCCATTACACCACCTTTCACCAAGCACGAAATACGCGACGTGATGCGCTCGCCGCTCTCGCTTGGCGAAGTGTTGAGGCTGAAGGGATGGAGGAGGCTCAACTTCGGACTCTACCTCCTCGGTGTCTTGCCCCCGACGCTCTCCGTGAGCCTCATCAGGTTGCTCAGCAAGAACAAGAGCCTGAGGCGCATGGGGCAGTTCGCAGGGCAGTCCGCAGGGTAGATGCTATTCAAAATAAGGCTTATATAATTTTGCAGAATCAAATAATATGAGTACCTTTGCACTCCCAAAATGCAAAAAGAATCGATGACCAACATGCTAACAGAAGAGAATTACGGACTGGACTTGCACTCGTCGATGCTGCTCGACGAGTATCGCAAGCTGATGCCAGTCTACCAGAAGCTGCAGGAAGTGGTGATGAAGCTGCTCGGCGACATAGTGAAGAAAAGCGAAGTGGAGCTGAACTCCATGGAATCGCGAATAAAGGGAGAGAAATCGCTTGCAGGGAAACTACAGCGAAAGGGCTCTAAGTATCAGCATATAAGCAACATTACCGACATTTTCGGTGCTCGCATCATTACCTTCTACAACGAAGACGTAGACCGTATAGCCTCTATGGCAGAGACCTTGTTCGACATTGACTGGAGAAACTCGGTGGACAAGCGGAAGATGCACCAGTTCGACAGCTTCGGCTACAATTCGCTACACTACATCTGTCAGTTGCCCGTCAAGCTGTACCACGACCCGAAGATGCCGCAGCTTAACGAGCTGCCCTTCGAGCTGCAGATGCGCACGGCCTTGCAGCATGTGTGGTCGGCAATACAGCACGACATAGGCTACAAGTCGGAGATTGAGACCCCAAAGGAGTACCATCGCTCGCTGAGCCGCCTGGCTGGAATGCTTGAACTGGCCGACGACGAGTTCAGCCGCATACGCCACGACATTGTAGATTACCGGCGTCGCGCACTGTCGCTCATGGACAAAGGCAGGCTCGACGAAGTGCCGCTCGACGGCGACACCTTTACTGCCTATCTGCAGAAGCGCCCCTTTGACAAGCTCAACAGAAAGATTGCTGCCATTAACCAGGCTGAGCTTATGCCCACCTCTGCAATCCCCTATCTTGAAGTGCTGCGCAACATGGGGCTGAACACACTTGCCGACGTGGAGCGGCTCGTGGCAGATAATTTTGACGACGCCTACCAGATGGCGCTCTTCCAGTTAGGCTCTACCGACATCGACATTCTGGCAGATACCATTGGACTGCAGAACGTGGTGACCGTAAGTATTATAAAAGGTGGAGGGGGCGTTGCAGGCGTGGAGCGTTTCCTTGAGAAGCTCAACGGCCACTCTGAGCAAAACCACAAGATGGCCCAGATGCTGGTGGAACAGGCCGGAAAGTTGTCGTTCATGAACAAGTGATGCAAGAGTATGGAGGCACCAAGGATAGCCGTCGTCGACCCTAACACCCTTTCGGCCATCGGGCTGAAAGGGCTGTTGCAGAGCATAGCCCCCATAGCTGCCATTGACACCTTCGGCTCTTTTGCTGAGTTGGAGGCCAACTCCCCTGACGGCTATTTCCACTTTTTCGTGGCCATCAGCATTGTGCTGGAGCAGCGCCGCTTTTTCGAGCAGTACAGGCGTAAGACCATTGTGCTTACACTGTCGCTCGACACCATGTCGCAGCTCAGCGGTTTCCACTCACTTTGCATCAACGTGCCAGAGAAGCAGTTGGTGCGCTCGCTTCTCATGCTGGAGCAGCACGCACACTCTGGCGGGCGCAACATGCCGCCGATGCCCAGTGAGGTGAACAGTAAGATTCTCACCGACCGCGAGATTGAGGTCATGGCGCTAATCGTGCAGGGGTTGATAAACAAGGAGATAGCCGAGCGGCTGTGCATTGGCCTCTCCACAGTGGTCACCCACAGGAAGAACATCATGGAGAAGCTGGGCATGAAGAGCGTGTCGGCACTGACCATCTACGCCGTTATGCATGGCTATGTAGACATCAACAAAATCTGAACCTTATTTGCAGCGGTCGGTCCATTCCTTCAGCGCATAGCGGGGAATGCCACGGCTGATGGCGCTCGCCAGCTCGGCGCGAGCCTCGTCGGCGCGCCCGAGCCGCAGCAGCAAGTCAACCTTCGACACGGCGAGGTCGGCCGACAGCGGGCGGCGCCTGATGGCCTCGTCCCAGTCGTAGAGGGCTGTCTCATACTGCTGCAGCGTGGTCTCGTATGCTGCGCGGGCGGCGTAGGCCGTGGCAGAGTCAGGGTGCTGGGCAACCAGTATGTTGAGCGCGTCCAAGGCATCGGTGCGGCGGTCCATCTGCTGCAGCACATGTGCCAGCCCAAGGCGCGCCTCGAAGTGGTTGGGCACTATGGCGAGTACAGCCGAGTAGTCGCTGCGCGCCATGTCGAGGCGGCGCAGGCGACTATATGCGTATGCACGATAGTAGTGGGCGGCAAGGTTGTGCTCGTCGATGGCAAGCACACGCCCGTACTCCTCCACAGCATACTCCCACTGCCCAAGCTCAATGTTGAGGGCGGCCTTGCGCAGACGAAGGTCGGTGGACTCCGGATTCCTGCCTATGGCGGCAATGAGCGCCGACAGCGAGTCGTGCACCTCCTGATGTGTCTGGGCCCCAACAGGCATGGCAAGCACAAAGGCGAGCAGTGCCAAAAATGCTTTCTTCTTCATTCAGTATTGAGGAGTCAGAGAGTTATGTTTCTTATGTAGTCCACTATCCATTGCCCTACTTCGGTGGTGCCGTAGTGCCGTCCTCCGTCCACCTGTATTTCCGGCGTGCGGATGTTGGCATCGAGCGATGCCGTGACAGCCTGTCTGACAGCTTTTCCCTCAGCTTCAAGTCCGAAGTTCTCTAAGAGCATGGCGGCAGAGAGTATCTGCGCCAGGGGGTTGGCAATGTTCTTTCCCTTGGCCTGCGGCCATGAGCCGTGAACGGGTTCGAAGAGCGGGGTGTGGGCGCCGAGCGATGCCGACGGCTGCAACCCCATGGAGCCTGTTATGCACGACGTCTCGTCGGTGAGTATGTCGCCGAAGGTGTTCTCCGTGACTATTACGTCGAAGAACCTCGGCTCGGTGAGCACGCGCATCGAGGCGTTGTCTATGTACATATAGTCGGTGGTGACCTCGGGGTACAGCGGTTCCATCTCCTTGGCTATCTGCCGCCACAGGCGTGACGATGCCAGAATGTTGGCCTTGTCCACCACAGTGAGGTGGCGCTGCCGCTTCATGGCCGTCTCAAAGCCCATCTTCAGTATGCGCTCCACCTCAGGGCGGGTGTATACGTTGGTGTCGTAGGCGCGGTCGTTGTCCTGATACTTCTCGCCGAAGTACATGCCTCCCGTCAGCTCGCGTATCACCACGAAGTCGGCTCCCTTCACCAGTTCGTCCTTCAGCGGCGACTTGTGTATCAGGCAGTCGAAGGTCATCACAGGGCGTATGTTGGCAAACAGCCCCAGCTTCTTCCTAATTGCCAGCAAGCCTGTTTCCGGGCGCACCTTGGCAGTGGGGTCGTTGTCGTACTTAGTGTCGCCAACGGAAGCGAAGAGCACTGCGTCGGCCTGCATGCACACCTCATGGGTGCTGTCGGGGTATGGGTCGCCAACGGCATCGATGGCAGCTGCACCCACAAGTGCCTCGTTGTAAGTAAACTCGTGGCCGAACTTCTCGGCAACGGCGTTGAGCACGGCCACACCTTGTCTCATAATCTCCGGGCCTATCCCGTCGCCCGGCAGTACTGCAATGTTTAGTTTCATATCTCGTTGTTTCGTTCGTTTTCTATTATGTTAAGCATCTTGAAGGTAGCCTTGATGGCTGCCTCTGTCTGGTCGGCGTCGAGCCCGCGGGTGCGTAGCTGGTGGCCGTTGTCGTTCCAGGTGATTACCGTCTGTACGAGAGCGTCGGTGCGTCCGCCGGGAGGTATCGACACCTGATAGTTCGACAGGATGGGGAAGGTGCGGTCGAGGTACTTGTGGTAGATGTATCGCAGGGCCTTGACAAAGGCGTCGTACTGACCGTCGCCGGTGGCTCCCGCCTCATACTGCTGGCCGTTTATCTCAACCTTGACGTTTGCTCCAGGCTTTAGGCCGTAAGCCGTTGACACCACGTAGCTTACCAGCTTCACGCTGTCTTCGGGCGCGTCGTGTTTCAGCACGTCGCTGACTATGAAGGGCAGGTCTTCCTGTGTCACTATTTCCTTTTTGTCGCCCAGCTCTGTTATGCGCTGTGTCACCCGTCTGGCCTGCTCAGGGGTGAGCACCAATCCCAACTCCTCGAGGTTCTTCATTATGTTGGCCTTGCCGCTGTTCTTACCCAAGGCATACTCCCGCTTGCGCCCGAAGCGCTCTGGCACCAGCGCGTTCTGGTAGAGGCCGTTCTTCTTGTCGCCGTCGGCATGTACGCCTGCCACCTGTGTGAACACGTTGTCGCCTATGATGGGCTGGTTCGGGGCTATGGCTATGCCGCTGTAGCTCTCCACCATGCGGCTGATGGCATTGAGCTTGTCCTCGCAGATGCTGGTCTTGGCCTGAAACTGGTCTTTCAGTATCACCTGCACGCTTGAGAGCGGTGCATTGCCGCAGCGCTCGCCCAGGCCGTTGACGGTGACGTGCAGGCCCTTGGCTCCGCTGAGCACTGCCGCCAACGAGTTGGAGACAGCCAGGTCGTAGTCGTTGTGGGCGTGGAAGTCGAAGTGTGTGTCGGGGTATCGCTTCACCATCTTCCTGAAGTACTCTATGCACTGCAGCGGATTCATTATTCCCAGTGTGTCGGGAAGCATGAACCGCCGTATGCCGCTGTCGCAGATGTTGTCCATGAGCCGGTAGACGTAGTCTGGCGACTCCTTCATGCCTTCCGACCAGTCTTCGAGGTAGATGTTCACGGTCATTGCCTTCGAACGCGCGTAGGCCACGGTGTGGTGTATGTCGGCGAAGTGCTCGTCGGGCGTTTTGTTCAGCTGCTCGCGGCAGTGCCTGAGCGACCCCTTTGCCAGCAGGTTGATTGTGCGGCATCCGCATGCCTCTATCCAGTCCACGCTCTCATGGCCGTCGACGAATCCCAGCACCTCAACGCTGTCCAAGCGGTCTATCTGGCTTGCCATGCGGCATATCATCCTCACAGCCTCCTTCTCGCCTTCGGACACTCGTGCCGAGGCCACCTCAATGCGGTCCACGTTTACGTCGCGCAGCAGCATGCGAGCTATCATCAGCTTCTCGTGGGGCAGGAAGCTCACTCCGCTGGTCTGCTCGCCGTCGCGCAGCGTGGAGTCCATTATCTCTACGTAGGGTCCGCCCCCTTCTCTATAGTCTTTCCTGTTCATATTCTGCAAAGTTTTTCCCACTGCTCAGTCTTCTCTTTGTTTGCCACAAGGAAGTCTATGTCGTCGAGTCCATTCATCAGGCAGTGCTTCTTGTAGCTGTTTATGTCGAAGTGCTCACTGCGGCCTGTCGCCATGTTTGTTACCGTCTGTCGTGGCAAGTCTACGGTGACCTCGGTGGCCGGGTTCTTCTCGATGCTCTCAAACAGCTCGGCAAGAAACTCCTCGCTCACCTGTACGGGCAGCACAAAGTTGTTCAGCTCGTTGTTCTTGTGAATGTCGGCAAAGAACGACGAGATTACCACCCGGAATCCGTAGCCTGCTATGGCCCATGCTGCGTGCTCGCGACTGGAGCCGGAGCCGAAGTTCTTGCCTGCCACGAGTATGCATCCGCTGTAGCGCGGGTCGTTGAGCACGAAGTTGCTGTTAACCGTGCCGTCGGCGTTGTAGCGCCAGTCGCGGAAGAGGTTGTCGCCGAAGAAACTCTCTTCGCGTGTGGTGGCCTTGAGGAACCGGGCGGGGATTATCTGGTCGGTGTCCACGTTCTCTTGCTGCAGTGGCACACATGTAGATGTGATTATGTCGAATTTCTGTTTCATATTATAAATATGTTTAATAGCTACATAACTTCTCTTGGATCTGTGATTACTCCTGTAACGGCAGCTGCGGCTGCGGTAAGCGGCGAGGCAAGTATGGTGCGTGAGCCGGGGCCTTGGCGTCCCTCAAAGTTACGGTTCGACGTGGATATGCAGAGCTTGCCGGCAGGCACCTTGTCGTCGTTCATGGCTAAGCACGCGGAGCAGCCGGGCTGGCGTATCTCGAAGCCGGCCTCCTGCAGTGTCTTGTCTATGCCCTCTAAGCGTATCTGCCTGTCCACGTTCCACGAGCCGGGCACGAGCCAGGCTGTCACTCCGTCGGCCTTTCGGTGCCCCTTCACTATTGATGCAAAGGCGCGGAAGTCCTCTATGCGACCGTTGGTGCAGGCTCCGAGGAATACGTAGTCAACCTTCTTTCCCAACAGCTTCTCGCCGGCCTTGAAGCCCATGTAGCGGAGGGCCTTAGTATCCCCAAGCCCCTCCGAGGTAGGGTGTGTTGGTATGCTTTCTGTTATTCCTATCCCCATGCCGGGGTTGGTACCGTAGGTTATTCGTGGCTCTATGTCGGCTGCGTTGAAGCTCAGCTCCATGTCGAACACGGCATCGGCGTCGCTCTTCAGTGTACGCCAGTAGCCTACGGCCTTCTCCCACTCCTCGCCCTTGGGGGCATGTTCCCTTCCTTTGAGATAGTCGAAGGTCACGTCGTCGGGAGCTATGAACCCGCCGCGTGCTCCCATCTCTATCGAGAGGTTGCAGAGTGTCAGGCGGCCCTCCATGCTCATGTCTCTCACCACCTCGCCGGCATACTCCACAAAGTAGCCCGTGGCACCGCTCGTGGTGATCTGTGCCATGAGGTAGAGTGCCACGTCCTTTGCCGTGACGCAAGGCCCGAGCTTTCCGTCTATGGTTATGCGCATCGACTTAGGCTTCTGCTGCAGTATGCACTGCGAGGCCATCACCATCTCCACCTCACTGGTGCCTATGCCGAAGGCAACGGCTCCCATTGCTCCGTGTGTTGAGGTGTGCGAGTCTCCGCAGACAATGGTCATTCCTGGCAGGCTCAGACCTTTCTCGGGGCCTACCACGTGGATGATGCCGTTGTCGGGAGTGTTCATGCCGTAGTGGGTAAGTCCGAACTCAGCGGCATTGCGTTCCAGGGTGTCCACCTGCGCCTTCGACACAGGGTCTTGTATGGGCTTGTCCTGGTCGTGGGTGGGAGTGTTGTGGTCGGGCATGCAGTAGATTTTTTCCGGACGGAAGCATCTGAGGCCTCGGCTCCTCAGTCCGTCGAAGGCTTGGGGTGAAGTCACCTCATGGCAGTACAGGCGGTCTACATAAAGCTGTGTGGGGCCGTCGTCCACACGCTGTACAATGTGTTTGTCCCAGATCTTGTCAAATAGTGTAGCCATAGTCTTGTTACTCTTTCTTGAATTTGTTTATACAGTCGATATATGCTTCCACGGAGGCGGTGACAATGTCGGTGTTGGCACCGAAGCCGTAGTATAGTGAGCCGTCGTACTCCACCTGCATGTGCACCTTTCCCACATCGTCGGAGCCTTTCGAGATGGCTTGAATCGTGAACTCCTTGAGCGTCATCTGCTTCATGATGATTCTCTTCAGGGCCTTGATGGCAGCGTCCACGGGGCCGTTGCCCGATGCTGCTGCCTCGAACTTCTGCCCAGAGATGTCCAGGCCTATAGAGGCCACGCTCTTCACTCCCTTTCCCGTGGTTACCTGCAGGAAGTCGAGTTTCACGGCGTGGGCCTCGGCAGTGTCGGCTCCGGCCAGCATCAGCACGTCGGCGTCGGTCACCTCTTTCTTCTGGTCGGCCAGCTCCACGAACTTCGCGTAGATCTTGTCGAGCTTGTTCTCGTCTAGTTCCACACCGTTCATGTGCAGCCTGTGCTTCAGGGCTGCGCGTCCTGAGCGTGCCGTCAGCACTATGCTGTTGTCGTCGATACCTATGTCTTTCGGGTCCATTATCTCGTAGGTATGCACGTCCTTGAGCACCCCGTCTTGATGTATGCCCGACGAGTGTGCAAAGGCGTTGCGCCCCACCACAGCCTTGTTGGGCTGCACCGGCATGTTCATCAGCGAGCTTACCAATCTCGACGTGGGATATATTCTCGTGGTGTTTATGTTAGTGTCAATGTTGAGCGCCTTGTGGCATTTCAGTATCATTGCTATCTCCTCAAGCGATGTGTTGCCCGCTCTTTCGCCAATGCCGTTGATGGTCACCTCCACCTGCCTTGCCCCGGCCATCACTCCGCTGAGCGTGTTGGCAGTGGCCATTCCAAGGTCGTTGTGGCAGTGCGTGGAGATGATGGCCTTGTCAATGCCGTCGACATGCTCCTTCAGGTACTTTATCTTCTCAAAAAACTCCTGCGGCAGGCAGTAGCCCGTAGTGTCCGGTATGTTCACCACCGTTGCCCCGGCCTTGATAACGGCCTCCACCACACGGGCCAGGTACTCGTTGTCTGTGCGGCCGGCATCCTCGCAGTAGAACTCCACGTCCTCCACGTATTTCTTGGCGTACATCACCGCCGCAACGCCTCTGTCCAGCACCTCCTGCCGTGTTGAGTTGAACTTATACTTTATGTGCTCGTCGCTGGTGCCTATTCCCGTGTGTATACGCTTGCGCTTGGCATACTTCAGGGCTTCAACGGCTGTGTCTATGTCTTTCTCCACAGCACGTGTCAGTGCGCAAATGGTGGGCCATGTCACGGCCTTTGAAATTTCAATCACCGAGTTGAAGTCGCCCGGGCTTGAAATGGGGAATCCCGCTTCAATCACGTCAACGCCCAGCTGCTCTAAGGCCTTTGCCACCTGTATCTTCTCAATGGTGTTGAGCTGGCATCCTGGCACCTGCTCGCCGTCGCGGAGTGTCGTGTCGAAGATAAACAATCTGTCTGTCATAATCATTCTTTTTTTTAGTTACTATAATTTCGTTTTTCTGTAGGGTCTTCTTTCTGTATGTCCGCAGCCTCCTCCGCAGGAGGGGGTTTGGGTGGAGACAAATAAGCAATGAGCCTTTCACACCCGGAAGTGAGAAAGGCTCAATTATGTCATTCCTTCTGCTGAACTACATCTGCACCCTGTCACTTCCGGCCGCGCCCTGCAGTCGGATAATAATAATGGTGCTAAGTAGGTTCAGAGTCTTCATTCTTTCTGCGTTATTTTCTCTTTGCGGCGGCAAAATTACAACATTCCCGCGAAACCAACAAACATTTTGTTGCTTTTTTTTGCCTACAGCTTACATTTTAACACTTTCACCCAAAGGAAGTAACCATCCAGTCGTACGAAAAAGGAAAGAAAATTTCCGTGCTGTGCGGTTGAACAGCAGTATGACCGCAACGCGGTCACCTCTAAATAACCGGGTGGTGCGAAGCACCCCCGGAGAAGCAGAGGGGAGGACAACGACCCTGAAGGGGTCGCCCTATACTGCTGCTGGG
>JAFSKJ010000115.1 GCA_017449025.1 Prevotella sp.
GAAGCAGAGGGGAGGACAACGACCCTGAAGGGGTCGCCCTATACTGCTGCTGGGGCACTCTTTCAGAGTGCATTCGTAGTGTTCCTACTTCCGCAGGTCCTTCGGACACTACGGTTACTGAGCGAAGACGCTTTCAGCGTCATTTCAACCGCACAGGTCGATAATTATTACTGAATTATTACTGTTTGGCATTTTTATGATTCTTTCGGGCGCGGGTTCATCATAAAATGTGTACTTTTGCAGCATGGAAAGAAGAATCAAGTTCATGTATGGTCTGACCATTTGCGCCATCATAGCCTATAGCATCGTGCAGGGCTATTGGCTTTATAGCCGTTATCAGTTGTCGCTGGAAGAATACAAAAGCGAACTGTACAGTACGATTATTGCCTGTGCTGAAGAGGAGATGACCATAAGGAATACATTGCCCCATCCTCCAAGGTTCTACGGTAACCGTTTTAGGAAAACATACGATATAAAGGGGAACGATGTTGTTGAGACATGGAGGTATGAAGTGTTTGCGCTTGACACGCTACATCTCCCCACGCCCAAAGGAGTTGATGCCCATACATATCTTTTGGATTATATAGCCAGCCTCCAAGACAGCCTGCCCAAGGAATTGCCCGAGGGCTTGGAATACTTTGTGTTTACTTGTGACAGCAAGGACCGTGAAGACATGGGAACAAGCCAATTAGTTGAAGCACTCAACCGCTTCACCGTTGACCATCAGCATCCATTCCAGAAGGAACGGCTCGACAGCATCCTGCGGTCACGAGGCATAGCGGCTCAAAGCGTTACAACCACGAAAGCCGACACGATGGTGTGGCATCCGTCCATGCAAACAGATGGCTCCATTTGGCAACCCGTCATGCAAGTGTCCTATCCTTACGACATCTTCGAGGGGCAGGAGGTTGTGGTGACAACGGACATCAGTATTTCGCCAGTCATCCGTCGGATGGCCTATACATTACTAATGACTGTGCTGCTGTCGGTGTTCCTCATCTTCTGTCTGGTCTATCAGATACTGACTATCCGCAAGCAGCGGCACATCGAGGCCATTAGGCAGGAATTCCTGCACACGATGATTCACGAACTGAAACGGCCAATTTCGACGCTAAAGATGTGCGTGTCGTTTATGGGTAACAAGCGGATGATGCAGGACGCAGAGAGCATGCAGCGCATACTGGCCAGTTCGCATCATGAGTTGGACAATCTGACCTCGTATTTCTCGAAACTGCGAGACATCACACTGAGCGACGCTACCGAAATACCATTGGTGAAGTCTCGTTTCTCTCTGCATAGTCTGATAAAGGAATGTATCGGCAAGCAGAACATTCCTGCGGGCAAGGAGGTGAAGATGGAAATCGTAGCCGTAAACGATGTGGAGGTGTGGGCTGACCGTATGCATCTGGCAAACATCATCTGCAATCTGTTGGAGAATGCCGTCAAATACTCCCGTGAAGCGGTGACTATCAGGATTGACTATAGGCTGCGTGAGGACGGGATGTTACAAATCACGGTGGCAGACAATGGTATCGGCATTGCAAAAGCAGACCAGCGATATGTGTTCGACAAGTTCTATCGCAGCGAGACAGCGAAGGACAAGGCTATCCCTGGCATCGGACTTGGGCTGAGCTATGTGAAGTTGCTGGTGGAAGCACACGGAGGAACCATTACATTTGAGAGCACTGAGGGCGAAGGCACGACATTCACCATTATAATACCACAATTAGTAGATTAGGATATTGGTCGTTTAGTCGTTTAGGAAAGATAGAACAACAAGCGGTAATATCCCCAAACGTCCAAACGACAAAACACCCAAACAACCAAGAGGGATGGAAAAGATAAGGATATTACTCGTGGATGATGACCGCCAGAACTCCGAGTTCCTGCGGAAGTTCTTGGAGGTGGAGGGCTACGAAGTAAGTTACGCCGAGAATGGGCGCAAAGGTTGGGAAATGTTTTCTGCCATCCGGCCCGATTTAGTGTTGCTTGACGTCAACATGCCAGTGATGAATGGTTTTGAGTTGGCACGGCTAATCCGTGAGCGTGACCACGACGTGCTTATCTTCTTCTTGACTGACCGTACCGAAAAGGCCGACCGTCTGAAAGGATTCGACTTGAAAGGCAATGACTATATCCCCAAGCCGTTCTATCCCGAAGAACTCATTGCAAAAATCAAGGAGCGATTCGAACACCGCCAGCCCACACTTCCCTCACGTATCACCATCGGCCAGACTGTCTTCGACAGCAACCTCTCAACCATAGAGATTGACGGAGTGGTTCAGCACCTCTCAGCCCGCCAGTCGGAAATCCTTGCCCTCCTCGCCCAATATATCGGCCAGACCGTAGAGCGAGACATCATTCTACAATCCGTATGGGGTAACGACAGCTACGCCAATTCCCTCGCCCTCAACGTGCAGATTTCCTATCTCCGCAAGATGCTCGAAGCCGATACTTCCATCTCCATCGTCTCACTAAAGAAACGAGGGTATATCATGGAAGTGAATATTGTAAGATAAAACCTGAGTCCACTTTAAAAAGTCAAAACCATGATTAAGACGGCAAAAAACGGAGCGGCTGCGCGTAGTTTTTTAGTTGTTGCTTCCATTTGTTGACTTTTTAATGTGGACACAACTCTTGTTTCGATTTTCCGATGAACTTCTGCTTGGGCAGCGTCAGTCCAAGCAGATAGTCCTCATCGTCGAACCCATTGTTTTGTTCATCATCATCGAACACATCCTCTTCATCGGACGATTGGTACTCACCATCCTGAGTTCATTACCTGCCGTTAAGTTACATGTGGGCTACATACCAGTTACATACACTATGCCCAAAATCTTATGATATGTTAATTTTCATCACATTAGTGACTATTTTTTTGAAAAATAGGCTGACACGCTGACACAACGCCGATGTACAGGGCGTTTGCAGCCTTTTTCAAGGGTGACACGGGTGACACAAGGTTGACACATTTGCTGGGCGGCGAGAGGGATTTTTCTGTTCGGCAGAGCATGCGAAAAAAGTGAATTCTCGAGAGAATTGAACGGAAAAGTGGCACTTAAGCATGAGCAAGGGTGCTCTGAGCGTTGAATTCTCGAGAGAATTCAAAATTTATAGCATACTTTTTGCTGTAGAGCATGGAGAAAAACTTTGTTACTCATTGTCTATGTATTAAAAATCTTATGGAAAACTACAAGAAGGTATTAATGAGGTATCTCTACCGTCAGGAGTGGAGAAAGAAGTATGTGACGCTCAACGAGGTATGCAATATGACTCGTAAGGGCAAGTATGAAGAGAGGGTTAACGCTGCGCGCGGACTCGACGAGATGACCGTGAAGGGCATCTTGTCGTCGGGGCCGCTCGTGGAGGAGACGCTGCCGAGAGTGTTGCCAGCCGTAGGCGAGAAGAGGCGCTACACAGGACTGGTGCTGCTCACGTTCTGTGTGGACGAGGGTGTGGATATTCTTGAGAGGCTGCGCCAGACGGTGAACCGCTGGCCGCAGACGCTGATGTCGTTTGTAGGTGCCGACGGACGCTCGCTGCAGGTGATTATCAGCTACCGTCTGGTGGGTGGAGGCCTGCCTGCTACGGAGTCGCAAGTATCTCTGTTTCAGCAGTATGCCTACAAGCGTGCTGCCGACTATGCCCTGAACGCCACGGGGATGAAGGTTGAGGAGGTGAGGCACGACGGTACGGAGAGTTTCGCCCTTTCGTCTGATGCCAATGTCTACTACAACCCTGAGGCTCAGGCTATTGAGATGGAGCAGCCCACAGAGCCTCTGACAGAGCTGACGGCGCCCGTCATCAGCCGCCGTGAAGAGCCGGCTTTAGACACCACCGTGCTGCCAGGCTACACGCGCCGCGAGATGGACATCACCAAGTTCAACTACATCTGCCGCAACCTGGCTTTCAGCGAGTTACTGGACCTGGAAATGCACCTGATGCGCCTGGCCACGGAGTGCCGTAAGGCCGGCATCGACGCAGAGCTGGCCATTCAGCTGACTCTCGCCATTAGCGACTTCCACGGCAAGGAGGTGCTTGTGCGCAGTACGTTTAACAATGCTTACGAGAAGCACCGTATGGGCCTGAACAACCCAGTGGAGAAGTCTACCATGCACCAGCAGCTGCTGGAGTCTTTTCTGAGCCGCCGCTACATGTTCCGTCGCAATCGCGTGACGGGCGAGGTGGAGTATCAGGAGAAGTTCCGCTACATGCTTGAGTGGCGACCTCTGACCGAGGAGGCACGCAACGACATAAACAACGCCGCCATCCGCGAGGGCATCAAGGTGTGGCCCCAGGACCTGGAGCGCATTGTCGTCTCAGAGAAGACCACCGAGTTCGACCCTGTGCGCGAGTGGCTCGACACCCTTCCCCGCTGGGACGGCCGCGACCGTCTGGGCGAGATGGCCGACCGCGTGAAGACGCTGACTCCGGGCTGGCGCGACAACTTCAAGGTGTGGATGCGCTCTATGGTAAGCCAGTGGCGCTCGGGCCGCGATGCCATGTACGGTGCCCAGATGGTGCTGATGCTCGTGGGTGGACAGGGCACGCGCAAGTCTACCTTCATGCGCATGCTGCTGCCCAAGGAGCTGATGCCTTTCTACATCGACCGCATAGACTTCACAAACAAGAAGGAGGGCCTGCGGGCGTTGAGCCGTTTCCTGCTCATCAACATCGACGAGTACGACCAGGTGTCTAAGGCACAGACTGCCTACCTCAAGCACCTCATACAGCGCACCGACGTGAAGGAGCGCAAGCTCTACTCCACCGTATTCGAACAGAGCCAGCGCTACGCCGCCTTCTGTGCCACCACCAACTCGCCGGTGCCGCTGAAGGACGAGTCGGGTTCACGCCGCTACATGGTGGTAGAGGTCAGCGGAGTCATCGACACTGACACCGATGGCGACCGACAGATAGACTACCGCCAGCTCTACGCACAGATTGTATTCGAGATAGAGAACGGCGAGGAGTATGCTTTCAAGGGAGAGCGCGAACGGCTCATCGTAGAGCATAACGCCGACTACTACGAGATGCCCAACGTAGTCAGCCTCTTCGACGACCACTTCCGCAAGCCCCAGGCGGGCGACGAGGTGCTGCTGCTGAGTCCCACGGAGCTACTGTCGACACTGAATATAAACGCCAACAACCACTCTGCCGCCACACTTCTCGGCAACCACCTGCTCAGAAACGGCTTCCAGAAGGGTACGGGACGCGAAAGGAGACGCTATATAGTGGCTCGCTACCAGTGACATCCGGGGTGACACGTGTGTCAGCCTTGTGTCACCCGTGTCACCCTTGAAAAAGGCTGCAAACGCCCTGTACATCGGCGTTGTGTCAGCGTGTCAACCTATTTTTCGATTTTTATTAGTTTACGAGTTTATTAGTTAAATGATGTTAAGCCAAATTACATTGTCATGAAATACATACTAAAGAAAGAAACCAAGCCTACGCTCACCACGTTCGGCAAGTACAAGGCCGTAGCGCGCCACCACCAGACCGTAGGTGTAGAAGACATTATCAGAGAAGTGTCACAACAGTGCAGCCTCAGCGAGGGAGCGGTCATCAGCGTCATGTCGGGGCTGTCGGAAGTCATAGGCCGCCGCCTGCGGCAGGGAGACAAGGTACGACTGCCCGACCTCGGCCTTATGAAGCTCGAGATAGAGAGCGACAAGGTGGACGACCCCTCGTTGTTCAGGGCCTCCCAGCACATCCGCGGCGTCCGCCTCCACTTCCTGCCCGAGAGCGATAGGGGTACGCCAGCACTTTACCAGGACATCAAGTTTGAGCGGGAGCTGTAGTCGTCTGCGGCATCGTAACTACAGAATTAGGGTGTTCTTTTGATGTGCCTCAATATTCTCTATACAAATCCAAAGGAAGAAGATGCCGTAGGCATCAGATAGGGGTAGCCAGCCATACAGCCGTGCCGTAGGTATGGCTGTATGGCTGGCTACTCCTATCATGCCCCTCTGGGGCATTAGGTTGCGCATAGTATCTATTTCCTATGGGGGCATTTAAACTGCGCATGGTAACCTTTCATGAGGTGTAAGCAAGTCTAATCTGGGTACAACAAACACCCTACTACAGAACATCGAATTATAGAACTAAGCTTAAATATTACAAAAAAAGTTGGACAAATAGTATTTGTTTTAGGAAATAATAGTATATTTGCAGCAGTTATGTATAATTCAAAAGGAGAAAGATGGAGAACACTTCGAGACAACAATATGCCGTCATCGTGCTTTTTGCACTTATTTTGGCTTCGAGCCTCACCAGCTTCGGCTGTTATTGCTCCACGAGCCGACTGGTGAGTGAGGATATGGAAAGAGCCCTTGCCCTTGCTTTCAAGGAACAGCAGAGCGATGTTATCAGCCAGGATACTATCCTTACGTTCAACAACCACTTGCAGATAGCAGGTCTCCGGGGAAAGGCGACGCTGGCGGTTGACACTCACGGACAGACATTCAAGGCATACGCCCATTGCTCTGAGGCCACCATCTTCAGTCTCTCAGACCAAAGGCCTGCCACCCTACTTTGGGTGCTGACAGGTTTTTGGGCAATGCTGATGTGGTATCGCCGCCGACAATCACTGTTGGGTGAGCCGTTGGCTTTGCCCATTACTGATGGGAACGCCTTTGGCGGACTGACATACTCAGAGTCGGACGGAAGGTTTTATGCTGCCGACGGCAGCAATGTGCTGTTCACCCCGATGCAGCACCAACTCATGGAGATGTTCTTCCTGTCACCATCACATTCACTTACAAAGACAGAAATCTGCAACGCCCTCTGGCCCAAGAAGCCCGATGCCAGCGAGACACTCTACACACTGATTCGCAGAATAAAACCAGTCATAGAACAACATTCCAACCTGAAAATAGAGTCTGACCGCAGCAAGGCTTATCGGCTGGAAGCCAAATAGTTAGAACACTGACATGGGGGCTTGTCAGACAAATGTCAGACAAATGTCAGACAAGTTTTTTGCCAACATACAATTCTCGTCATACCTTTGCATCCGTGAACACAAATGCAAGACGTATGATACGAGAAACAACATTTCACAAAACCAACATCTGCATGGCTTGGCTCATGTTTGCCATAGCCGCCATTGTCTACGGACTGACCATAGAGCCAACGGCCAGCCTGTGGGACTGTCCTGAGTTCATAGCCTGCGGCTATAAGCTGGAAATCGGTCACCCGCCAGGGGCACCGATATTCATGTTAGTAGCCAACCTATTCTCTCAGTTAGCCAGCGACGCCTCTCATGTGGCCAAGATGGTGAACTTGCTGTCAGCCCTACTGAGCGCAGGCTGCATTTTCTTCCTCTTCCTCACCATTACTCACCTTGCCAAGAAACTGACGGTAACCAATGAAATCCCCCAAGAGGGGTTGAGGCTATGGCAGGTCGTCACCATCGAGGCCTGTGGCATTGTAGGAGCACTGACCTACACCTTCAGCGACACCTTCTGGTTCTCGGCTGTAGAAGCAGAGGTGTACGCATTCTCCAGCTTCCTGACAGCCTTGATGTTTTGGCTTATACTGAGATGGGAAGAGCAACAGGACGACCGCTGGATAATCTTGATTGCCTATATCACCGGCCTTTCCATTGGTGTACATCTGCTCTGCCTGCTCTGTCTGCCAGCCATGTCATTTGTGGTTTATTTCCGATTGAGGAAAGGTGCTGTAGGCTTGAGTGGCATAATAGGTGTATTGTGTTTGGGAGGCTTGCTTGTCGGCTTTATCCTTTATGCACTCATTCCCGGTATAGTAACAACAGGCGGCTGGTTCGAACTGCTGTTCACCAACCTGCTGGGTTTCCCTTACAATGTTGGACTTGCCGTCTATATCATCCTGCTTACGGGGACACTCATTACAGCATATTACAAGGTAAGGCAGAGACTGGTTAAACTGTCGTTGGCCTGCATCCTGATGATAATGGCTGGCTACAGCAGCTATGGTGTGATCTTCATCCGCGCCAATGCCAACACGCCTATGTGCGAGAATGCCCCTGGCAACATCTTCTCGTTGAGCAGTTATCTGAACCGTGAGCAATACGGCTACACTCCGCTTTTCTACGGTCCTGCATATTGCAGCGAGCCTGATTATACTACAAGGGGTGATTATCTGATACCTAAGCAACAGGAGGGCAAGGCTGTCTACCGTCCCAGTGCCGACTCTGCCCGCCAGCAATACGAAATTATCCGCCACGACATCAGTTACGTGTACAAGGACAACATGTTTTTCCCTCGCATGCACTCCCAACGACACGCCAATGCCTACGAGGAGTGGATGGGTGGAGTAGAGAAGAACGGGAACCTGCCTACCACTGCGGAAAACCTGCGCTTCTTCGTCTCCTACCAAGTGAACTTCATGTACTGGCGCTATTTCCTGTGGAACTTCGTGGGACGGCAGAACAACATACAGGGTCACGGCGAGGTGGAACACGGCAACTGGATAACAGGCTTCAGGTGGATTGACAACTGGCTGTTAGGCTGCGACACGTCGAAAATGCCATCAGACCTGTCAGGCAACAAAGGGCACAATGTGTTCTACGCACTACCCTTGGTTCTTGGTTTAGCCGGCATTGTCTGGCAATGGCGACGAGGCCGTGGCGGCAGGCAGCAACTGTGGATTGTCACACTGCTGTTTGTGATGACAGGCCTTGCCATCGTGGTCTACCTCAACCAGACGCCGCTCCAGCCCCGTGAGCGCGACTATGCTTACGCTGGTTCCTTCTATGCTTTCTCGATATGGATAGGCCTTGGAGTAGGAATGATAACCCGGTGCTGGCAGAGCATACTGAAGAAGAGACAGGCAGTTGCGGCTATTGCAGGAGCAGCCTGCTGCCTGACAGTACCCCTGCAGATGGCTTCCCAGACATGGGACGACCACGACCGTTCAGGCCGTTACACCTGTCGCGACTTCGGAGCCAACTATCTGGAGAGCATGCAGCGCGAAGGACATCCCATCATACTTACCAATGGCGACAACGACACGTTCCCGCTCTGGTATAACCACGAGGTGGAGGGCGTAAGGACAGACACCCGCGACTGCAACATGGAATACCTGCAAACCGACTGGTATATCGACCAGATGAAGCGCCCTGCCTACAACTCGCCGGCATTGCCCATCAGTTGGCAGCACAAGGACTATCAGGAAGGAATAAGGGAGTATGTCCCCGTACGGCCGGAGCTAAAAGAGGACGTGAAGCAGTTTATGGCACAGCACCCGGACGAGGCCAAGGAACTCTTGGGAGAAAAGCCTTTCGAACTAAGGAACATCTTGGACAAATGGGTGCTCAGCCACGAGGCTGAAATGCAATGCATACCTACCGACAGCGTTACCATTGGCAACATGGTCATCTCCCTAAAAGGCGAAAAGGCCCTGTCAAAAAACGAGCTCATGGTGCTTGAGATGCTCTCGCACGCCGAAAGGCTGCAGGCAGGCGACAAAGGGCCGGAAACCAGTAGCCGCCCAATCTATGTCTCCATCAATTTGGGGTCAGACATGCTTTCATTCCTCCACGACCATTTGGTACTTGAAGGTCTCGCCTATCGCATCTCTCCCGAGGTTTCTGGAAAGCAAGTCGACGTAGAGCGGCTTTATGAAAACGTCATCCACCGCTTCCGCTATGGCGGCCTGGGCACTAAAGGCGTATACGTGGATGAAGACGTAAGACGCATGGCCAACACCCACCAGCTTGTAATGGGCATACTCATTGACTCTCTACTCAAACAGAACGACACCAAGAGAGCGATGGCTGTTTGCCAGAAGTGGCAACAGGAGATGCCACCCGAAAATGTTCCTTACACAGAAGCAGCCCTTTCCATGGCCCGCTGTTATTATCAGACCAACCATCCCAAGCAGGGCGACGAAATAGTCAGCAGCCTGTTGCGCCGTGCCGACGAGTGGCTTTCGTGGACGGAGACCATCAACCCCTTGCGTCGCTCAGGCTCACATTACTCTCGGCAGACATGGATGCAGACCATGCAGTACGCTCTATCAACAGCCGTAGAATCTGAAAGGACTGATATTTACAACCAATACATCAAGCAATATGAACACCACATCAAGCAAGACTGAACGCCATCAACGTTTCAGGCTGACCAGCCGTCGCATCATCACAACAGCATGCATCCTTATCGTCGCAGGCTACATCCTGATGACTGGTTCAGGAAGTACTGGGCAGTATTTCAATCCAGACATTTTTTCTTCCCGCAGAATAGTCATTGCACCCATGTTATGCCTGACAGGCTATCTGCTGATAGCCATAGGCATCCTCAACAAAAAAAAGTGGACATAATATAGTTAATTGAAGTTTCCCTCCCTAAAGGCCGAAGGCCTGAAAAGAGCACAGACAGGGGTAAAACCCTGTAAACAGGAGGATGTAATCCCAACCCCGTAGGGGTGACAGCGCTCCAGCTCTGCTGGCTTGCCACCGAAGGGACGC
>JAFSKJ010000099.1 GCA_017449025.1 Prevotella sp.
GTAATCCTTACAGACATCTTGATGGCGTTACAAGTTGTAAGCATATGGCTGCGTTTCTGTTTAATTTTGACTCTTAGATATGCCATAATGTCAATTAACATTTATTGGTACTCTTATCACCACACAGAACTTTTTTACTACATTGCCTACACTATTATATAAGTTACTGGTTTACAAGATGATAAACAGTGTAGGCATAGTGTAGGCAGAATTTTTCGACCTGTGCGGTTGAAATGACGCTGAAAGCGTCTTCGCTCAGGACTCGACTTGTTCGCTTGGCTTGTCCAAGAACCGCAGCGTCCGAAGGACCTGCGGAAGTAGGAACACTACGAATGCACTCTGAAAGAGTGCCCCAGCAGCATTATAGGGCGACCCCTTCAGGGTCGTTGTCCTCCCCTCTGCTTCTCCGGGGGTGCTTCGCACCACCCGGTTATTTAGAGGTGACCGCGTTGCGGTCATACTGCTGTTCAACCGCACAGCACGAAAATTTTCAGGAGAGAGATAAAAAAAATGCGGTTTTCTTTGTTTTGCGACGAACTTTTTGTAACTTTGCGCTCGACTACGGTGAACAACAAACCTAACTTTAAATAATTTACGAAAGAAATGAAACAGACAATCTTAGTAACTGGTGGCACCGGATTCATTGGAAGCCACACCACGGTGGAGCTTCAAGAAGCTGGCTATGAAGTGGTTATCATTGACAACCTGTCGAACTCAAATGCCAACGTGGTTGACGGCATAGAGAAAATCACGGGCAAGCGCCCTGCCTTTGAGAAGGTGGACTGCTGCGATATGGAGGCGCTGGAGGGCGTGTTCAAGAAGTATCCGAAGATTGAGGGAATTATTCACTTTGCTGCATCGAAGGCCGTGGGCGAGAGCGTGGAGAAGCCCCTTCTCTACTACCGCAACAACCTGACATCGCTTGTCAACCTTCTTGAGCTGATGCCGAAGTACGGCGTAAAGGGAATAATCTTCTCAAGCTCGTGCACCGTCTACGGCCAGCCAACGTCGGAGAACCTGCCCGTGACCGAGAATGCGCCCATACAGAAAGCCATGTCGCCATACGGAAACACCAAGCAGATAAATGAGGAGATCATTCAGGACTACATCCACAGCGGTGCACCCATCAAGAGTGTAATACTGCGCTATTTCAACCCCATAGGCGCCCATCCCTCCGCTCTCATCGGCGAGCTGCCCAACGGTGTTCCCATGAACCTCATCCCGTTTGTCACCCAGACGGCTATGGGCATACGCGGCCAGCTGAAGATATTCGGCAACGACTACAACACTCCCGACCACACCTGCATACGCGATTATATATATGTGGTTGACTTGGCCAAGGCCCACGTCAAGGCCATGGAGCGTGTGCTCGACAATCCTGACACCGATGCCGTTGAGGTGTTCAACATAGGCACGGGACGCGGACTGTCGACACTCGAGGTGGTGGAAGGCTTCGAGAAGGCCACTGGAGTGAAGGTGAACTGGACATACGCCCCGCGCCGCGAGGGCGACATAGAACAGGTATGGGGCGACGTGACCAAGGCCAACGAGGTGCTGGGATGGAAGGCGGAGACCCCTACCGACGAGGTGCTGCGCTCAGCATGGAGGTGGCAGGAGAAACTACGCGAGGACGGAATACAATAAATGATTTTTTATTTCTCTGGAACAGGCAATACAAAGTGGGCAGCCCAACAGCTGTCCACACTTACCAATGAGCCTTTAGTGTCGATAGCCGAGGCTGTGAAGGCTGAGAGCTACGACTACAGCCTGAAGACTGCCGAGCGGCTGGGCTTCTGTTTCCCCGTACACGGATGGCAGCCGCCCCGCATCGTACGCCAGTTTGTCGACAGGCTCAACATTGGCGACACGACGAGCCACTACTGCTACGCGCTGTGCACCTGCGGCGACAGCATAGGCATGGCAATGGATATGATTGAGGCAGAGCTTCGCAACAGAGGCATCAGGCTGGCAAGCGCTGTGTCGTTGGTGATGCCCGAGAGTTACGTGTGCCTGCCGTTTATGTACACAGACACTCCCGAGCGCGAGCGCGCCAAGCTGCAGCAGGCAGAAGCAGACCTCGACGCCTTTGCCACGAAAGTGATTGAGCGCAAGGAGGGCTACCGGCAACTGAAGGAAGGGGCTGCACCGTGGCTGATGTCGCATGTCATTGGCGCATATTTCAACGGCCGGATGATTACCGACCGCAAGTTCCGTGTTGACCCCGACCGATGCGTTGGCTGCGGACTTTGTGAGAAGATGTGCCCCACAGGCGATGTAAGACTCGACGGCCAGAGCCACCCGGAGTGGCAGCACAGCGGGGCATGCACATGCTGCCTGGCATGCTATCACCACTGCCCCCACCACGCCATAGACTACGGCCGATACACTCCCCGCCGCGGACAATACTACTATGGCCACGGCAAGAAAACCTGACACAGAGAAAATGTAACCTATGGCAGAACAGAACAACAGCAGCCGAGGCAGGAAACCTCGGCAACAACAGCCTGTAGACAACACTTACGGCCACCTGCAACCACAGGCATTAGAGGTGGAGAAGGCCGTGCTCGGCGCCCTCATGATTGACAAGGACGCCTATACCGTGGTGTGCGAGATGCTCTACCCAGAGAGCTTCTACGAACCGCGAAACCAAAAGGTGTATGCCGCCATACGCGACCTCGCCATGGCAGAGAAGCCCGTGGACATCATGACCGTGGCCGACCAGCTGGCACGCGCCGGCGACCTTGACGCAGTTGGCGGGCCGGTATACATTGCCGAGCTAAGCTCAAGGGTGGCCTCGTCGGCAAACATTGAATACCACGCGCGCATAATTGCGCAGAAGTTCCTGGCGCGACAGCTCATACAGTTTGCAAGCGACGTGGAGACAAAGGCCTTCGACGACACCATCGACGTTGACGAACTGATGCAGCATGCCGAGGGGGCACTCTTCGAGCTGTCGCAGAAGAACATGAAGAAGGACTACACCCAGATAGACCCAGTGGTGAAGAACACCATCGACGTGATACAGAAGGCTGCTGCCAACTCCGACGGCATCACGGGTGTGGCCACCGGCTATCACAAGCTCGACGACATAACCAGCGGCTGGCAGGCCTCCGACCTGGTCATCGTTGCCGGGCGCCCGGCAATGGGTAAGACGTCGTTCGCCCTGTCGATGGCAAAGAACATTGCCGCCGACTACAAGGTGCCCATGGCCTTCTTCTCGCTCGAAATGTCGAACGTGCAGCTTGTGCAGCGACTCATTTCCAACTGCTGCGAGATACAAGGCTCGAAACTGCTGAACGGACAGCTGAAGCCCGACGAGTGGGACCGCCTTGACAAGCGCATCAACGGCCTGATGGGTGCTCCGCTGTATGTTGACGACACCCCGGGACTCTCGGTGTTCGAGTTGCGCACCAAGGCTCGTCGGCTGGTTCGCGAGCATGGCGTGAAAATCATCATGATAGACTACCTTCAGCTGATGAACGCCAACGGCATGCGCTTCTCTTCGCGACAGGAAGAGGTGTCTACCATCTCGCGCTCGCTGAAGGGGCTGGCCAAGGAACTGGACATTCCAATCATAGCACTCAGCCAGCTGAACCGAGGCGTGGAGTCGCGTGAAGGCCTCGAAGGCAAGAGGCCGCAGCTGAGCGACCTGCGAGAGTCGGGAGCCATAGAGCAGGATGCAGACATGGTGCTCTTCGTACACAGGCCCGAATACTACCACATCTACCAAGACGACAACGGCCGCGACCTGCACGGCATGGCACAGATAATCATTGCCAAGCACCGCAAGGGAGCCACAGGCGACGTGCTGCTCACCTTCCGCGGTGAGTTCACACGATTCGAGAACCCCGAGGACACCAGGATTGACCACCGCGCACCTGCAGGACAAGGTGAGATTGTTGGCTCGGTAATCAATGGCGGAGACGCATCGTACAACCTTGTCGACGACGGCTCGTTCGGCGAGATGCCACTGACAGGCCCCACCGACGGCCCACTGCCGTTCTGATGTCTTTAGACAAAGTATAAATTTCACACATTTCTCGAGAAATACTTGCAGGGAAATGCTTTTCTGACTATCTTTGCAAAACAGTTTTCATAGTACAAACCAAACACAAGTATCAAGAACAGTATGAAGAAAAAGTTTATCTGCGCCGTTTGTGGATATATCTACGAAGGCGATGCCGCTCCCGAGAAGTGCCCCATCTGTAAGGCTCCCGCATCAAAGTTCTCAGAGCTGAAGGACGAGGGCGAGACCGCATACGCCACCGTCCACCGCATTGGCGACGGAAAGCCCGAGGGAGTGAGCGACGAGATGATAGAGGACTTGCGCAACCACTTCAACGCTGAGTGCAGCGAGGTGGGAATGTATCTGGCCATGGCCCGCCAGGCCGACCGTGAGGGCTATCCCGAGATTTCCGAGGCTTTCAAGCGCTATGCCTTCGAGGAGGCCGACCATGCCAGCCGCTTTGCCGAGCTGCTGGGCGAGTGCGTGTGGGACACCAAGACCAACCTTGAGAAGCGCGCAGCCGCAGAGGCAGGAGCTTGCGAGGACAAGTTCCGCATTGCCAAGAACGCCAAGGCTGCAGGATTCGACGCCATACACGACACAGTACACGAGATGGCCAAAGACGAGGCACGCCACGGAGCGGGCTTTGCCGGACTGCTGAAGCGTTATTTCGGCAAGTAGAAATACAATAATCATGACGAATATCCGTTTTATCATTAAGATGAAACGGATATTCTTTATTATAGCCACACTTGTTGCCCTGCTGGCAGCATGCACCGACAACGACTCGTTCACCACGAGCCGGAACAACATACTCACATTCTCGACAGACACGCTGAAGATGGACACCGTGTTCTCGAACGTAGGTTCTTCAACCTATACGTTCTGGGTGTTCAACCGCAGCACCGACGGCCTGCGACTCAGCTCGGTAAGGCTCAAGGGAGGCAACCAGACGGGATTCAGGGTCAACGTAGACGGCTCTTACCTTGACAACACCTTAGGCTCGGTGGTCACCGACTTGGAGGTGAGGAAGGGCGACAGCCTGAGGGTGTTCGTAGAGCTGACATCGCCAGAGACCCAGCAGCACGACCCCGTTCAGCTGTCCGACGAACTGTTGTTCCAGTTAGAGAGCGGCGTGGAACAGAGCGTCCGCCTCGAGGCATGGGCATGGGATGCCGTCAAGATTACCGACCTGAATGTAACTGCCGACACACTCATAGAGTCGACAGTGCCGCTGGTGTTCTACGGCTCAGGCATAAAGGTGGACAGCGGAGCAGTGCTCACACTGAGGAACACCACACTCTACTTCCACGACCAGGCAGGCATCGACGTCTACGGCTCACTCATAGCCGACAACGCCCTGCTGCGGGGAGACAGGCTTGACCACATGTTCGACTACCTGCCTTACGACCGGGTGAGCGGCCAATGGCGCGGACTATGGTTCGCACCGTCGTCGAAGACCAACACCATGAACGACACGGAGATACGCAACGCATGCCACGCAATAGTGCTCAGCGACTCATGCGACATAGACACCATCAGGCAGAGGCTGACCATGACTCGGTGTGTGGTGCACAACGCAAAGGGCTACGGACTCATTTCCTACCACTCCAACGTAGCGCTCGTCAACTGCCAGTTCACCAACACCCTCGACGACTGCCTCGCAGTCTATGGCGGCATCTGTACCGTTGACCATTGCACCCTCGGGCAGTTCTATCCCTTCACCGCCAACCGCGGCGCAGCCCTTCGCTTCAGCAACATAGCAGGCGACACCGTCTACCCGCTGCTCAAGCTAATATGCCGAGGCACCATAGTCACCGGCTATGAGAGCGACGTGGTGTTTCTCGAACGTGCCGACACCTCTGCTGCCGACACGCTATCATCAGGAGTGGAAAGGGTGTTCACCTACCAGTTCGACGACTGCCTGCTGCGTACGCCGAAGGTGGAGGACGACACCGTGAGCTTCCACAACATTATGTGGGAGACGCCGGAAGACTCAATACAGGGCAAGCAGCATTTCGCAGTCTTCGACGAGAAGAACCTCTACTATGACTTCCACCTCGACTCACTCTCTACTGCCAAGGGCAAAGGCTGCTATCCAGCAGAATAGGCAAGGACTCTCTTTGTAACTACAGGTCAAGTATGCGCACCTCGCAGTTGGTCATGCGCTCCACCTCACGCATCTTCTTGCCGTAGTGCACAGCCTGTATCGCCTTGTTGATTATGCCGTGCCCCACGGCAAGAACAGTCCTGCCGGCATAGTTGGCGCGAAGCCAGTCGAGCAAACAGCCGGCACGCGCAAGCAGGGCGTCGAGGGTCTCAACATTGTCGGGAAAGGGAAGGCCTTTCAGGCTGGGGATGTAGCGCCCGGTGAAGTCTCCCCAGTCGCGCTCGCGCAACAGCGGCGTGGTGACAACGCTGAGTCCCCTACCCTCTGCCAATATCTCAGCCGTTTCCACTGCCCGCCACAAGTCGCTGCTCACAACGGCATCGAACTCCACGCCTTTCAGCTCCAAAGCCAACTGCCGCGCCTGATGCCTCCCGGTGTCGTTGAGCTGCCCCTGGGTCTGACCCTGCATCGTTTGCGAGGCATTGTCAACGGTCTCACCGTGTCGTGTAAGGTATATCTTGGTCATAAATCTGTTAATCTTCTAAAAATATGTATGCATATTCACCAATAATTCGTATATTTGCACCGAGTTTTCAAACATACTGACTATGATGAAGATACTGCAAAGTTCCGTATTCCGCGCCCTGTGCGCCATAGTGGTGGGGGCACTCCTTGTTAAGTACCCCGACAACACTGTCAAGGGCATTACCGTTGCCATCGGCGTGCTGTTCTTAGTCTCGGGGCTTATGTCATGCCTCACCTATTACATTGCCCGCCGCAACGTGAGCGAGTATAAGATCTACGACACCGAGGGCAACCTCATTGCCGGCGAGAAGCCCACATTCCCCATTGTTGGTGTGGGCAGCATGATACTCGGACTCATACTGGCCCTCATGCCGACAGCCGTGATCTCGGCCATGATGTACATAGTAGGCGTGGTGCTGGTGCTGGGTGCCATCAACCAGCTGATGACCCTGCTGACAGGCCGGCGCTACGGCCAAATACCGTTCTTCTTCTGGGTCTTCCCCACGCTGGTGCTGCTCATCGGCCTTTATGTCATGCTCAAGCCCATGGCACCTGCCAACATGGCCATGCTGGTGCTGGGCTGGTGCATGCTGCTCTACGGTGTGGCAGAGCTTATCAATGCCATCAAGCTCTACAGCATAAAGAAGCGCCTCGCCAAGGAACAGCCTGCGGCAGTGTCCGGTGGCGAGCCGGAGTTTGTTGAGCTTCCTGCCGACACAGAGTCCCCTACTTCTTGAGACTGTGGGTGACAATGCCCTCGATGTAGGTTTTCAGAATGTGTATGCCCGTCTTGTTGTCTCCTCCGAATGGGATGATGAGGTCGGCATACTGCTTTGTAGGCTCAATGAACTGCTGGTGCATGGGCTTGAGCACCTTCTCATAGCGGTCGAGCACCATCTCTACCGTTCGTCCGCGCTCCACCACGTCGCGCCTGATGTTTCGTATCAGCCGCACGTCGTCGTCGGTGTCAACGAAAATCTTCAGGTCCATCATGTCCCTAAGCTTCTTGTTTATCAGGGCCATGATGCCCTCGATGATGATGACGGGCTTCGGCTCCACGTGGATGGTCTCCGGCAGCCTGTTTGAGATGATATAGCTGTAGGTGGGCTGCTCCACGGCCTTTCCCTGCTTGAGCATGCTTATGTGCTCGTTCAGCAGCCGCCAGTCGAAGGCGTCGGGATGGTCGAAGTTGATAGCCCTACGCTCTTCATCGGTCATGTGGCTTGTGTCGTTGTAGTACGAGTCGAGGGGCACCACTGTGGCGCAATGGTCAGGCAATGCCTCAGCTATTTTCTTCACTACGGTGGTCTTGCCAGAGCCTGTGCCACCCGCTATTCCGATAATTGTCATAAGTTTGAGTAATACTGTGTGTTAGGTTATTGATGGTGTGGGCTATCTGAGATATACTATTGTGGGCAGGTGGTCGCTGTAGCCGTTCAGCCATTGGCCTCCGGCAAAGGTGCGCAGCGTGTTTCCCTTATATGCTCCATCCTGCTGTAGCAGATAGTCGCGGCGGAACACCTGATGCCCATAGTATCTGAGCTGCTGTTTGCCTTCAGCCTTACGCAACAGCGACGGCGAGAGCAGAATCTGGTCGAACAGGTTCCATGCGCCCTGGTACATCAGCGTGCCGTTGCCTTCGGCCAGCTCGTTCCACCAGGGGTTGAACATGTCGCCCGGCCCAACCTTACAGCAGCAGCGCTGCCCGCGCAGCTCCACGGCCATCGACAGGTCCTGCGGGTCGTCGTTCATGTCGCCCATGATGATGAGCTTCACATCGGGATTCTTCTCTATCAGCATGTCTCTCAGTTCGCGCAGCTGCCTGCCTCCCTCCTCGCGATAGTAGCTCACGGCTCCCCGCGACGGCAAGTGGCACACCACCACCGTCAGGTCGTCGCCAGCCATCTTCCCGCTCACCACAAGGAAGCCGCGTGTTGCCTTCAGCGAATCTTCGGGCAGCAGATAGCGGTAGGGCACGAGCTTCACTTCCGTCACCGTGAACAGTTTCGGCTGGTAGAGCAGCGCACAGTCTATGCCGCGCTGGTCGGGTCCCTCCACGTGCACGTAGCGGTAGCCGCGGGCTGCCAACGGCTTCTGCGCCACAAGGTCGTCGAGACAGCGAGCATTCTCCACCTCGGCCACGCCAATGACGGCACAGCCCACCGTCGACGCCACTGAGTCGGTGCCCATGTCGGCGAGCGCACGGCTCATGTTGCGCAGCTTGTTGCTATACTTCTCCGTTGTCCACTGGTATGTACCGTCGGGCAGGTGCTGGTAGTCGTTCTTGCCCTCGTCGTGGATAGTGTCGAACAGATTCTCAAGATTGTAGAACCCCACAGCATAGGTGGGCTTGGCAAAGCTGCGCTTGCGCGCGTGTGCCGCTGTAAGGGCAAGCAGCAGGGTAATAAGTATCAATAGTCTTTTCATAGCTGCAAAAGTAGCAAAAAAGGGTGACAGTTCCAAACAATTAGACAAAAAATGTTATAATAACAGCAGCTTTATTGCTGCAGGCGGTGTTGTTCCGCATGTTTTTTGTACTTTTGCAACAAACATTCCCAACAATGCCCATCATAGAAATCACTTCCATCTCCGACCCCGGAGCCGACATCTTCAGCACTCTCACCGAAGCCCAGCTGCGCAACCGCTTGGACACGGCCAATGGCATGTTCATTGCCGAGAGTCCAAAGGTCATACGCGTTGCGCTGAGCCAGGGCTACCAGCCGCTGGCCCTGCTGTGCGAGCAGAGGCACATCGGCGGCGATGCTGCCGACATCATTGCCGGCAACCCCGACATGCCCGTGTATACGGGGAGCCGTGAGTTGCTGGCGTCTCTCACAGGCTATACCCTCACCCGCGGTGTGCTCTGCGCCATGCGCCGCCGCCAGGAACCCTCTGTCGAGAGTGTCTGCAAGGATGCCAGCCGGTTGGTGATCATCGACGGTGTGGTTGACACCACCAACATCGGAGCCATCTTCCGCTCGTGCGCCGCCTTGGGCACCGACGGCATACTGCTTACGCCCACGTCGTGCGACCCGCTGAACCGCCGCTCCATCCGCGTGTCCATGGGCACTGTGTTCCTTGTGCCGTGGACGTGGCTCGACGCTCCGGCATCCTCGCTCCACCGCTTCGGTTTCCGCACTGCCGCCATGGCTCTTACCACCCACTCCGTACCCCTCGACCACCCGCCGCTGATGGCCGAGCCGAAACTGGCCCTTATCATGGGTACCGAGGGCGACGGCCTGTCCTCCGATGTCATTGCCGATGCCGACTACGTGGTCCGCATACCCATGTCCCACGGCGTTGACTCGCTCAATGTTGCGGCAGCGGCAGCCGTGGCCTGCTGGCAGCTCAGGCGCTGAATAACTGACTATCGCGCGCGTACATATGTATTATTATAAAGGTGGAGAAAAAAGACTCGTGAGAGGGCAAAACATGCAAGTTTTCAGCCTAACATTTGGAAGAATCAAATTAATGTAGTACCTTTGCAGCAATTATAAACCAAATAATCAGACAGTATGAAAAGCTTTTTAAAGTACACTTTGGCTACCATCTGCGGAATTCTCATCTTGATGGTGGCCTTAGGCATTATCTTCATGATAACACTTGTGGGAATGGTTGCCGCTTCCAGTTCTACCACCAAGGTTAACGAGAACTCGGTATTCGTGTTGAAACTGAAAGGTATGGTGTCGGAGCGAGCCGACGATGAGTCGCCACTTAACCTGCTCCTCGGGCAGGCCGACATGGAGGCGGTTGGCCTTGACGACATCGTGGCCAGCATAAACAAGGCAAAGGAAAACGACGACATCAAGGGCATATACCTTGAGGGAGGCGAGATGGGCTACGACTCACCGGCAACGGCACAGCAGATACGCGACGCGCTGGCCAGCTTCAAGGAGAGTGGAAAGTGGATAATAGCATACGCCGACAACTACACACAGGGCAGCTACTACATAGCCTCCGTGGCCGACTCGCTGTTCCTGAACAAGACTGGAATGATTGAGCTGAAAGGCCTGGGAGGCAAGAGCGAGTTCTATACCGGACTATATGAGAAGGTGGGAGTGAAGTATCAGGCCGTGAGAGTGGGAAAATACAAAAGCGCCGTGGAGAGGCACATACGCAAGGACATGAGCCCCGAAAGCAAGGAGCAGACCATTGCCTACCTGCAGGGCATCTGGCAGTACTGGCTGAAAGACATAGCCACAAGTCGCAAGCTCACCCCCGCGCAGATAGACAAGATGGTGAGCGACAGCATCATGGCCTTTGCCAACCCCAAGGACTACATCAGCGGCAAGCTCGTGGACAGGCTGATGTACCCCGACGGCATCAGGAAGGTGATTACCCGCAAGCTGGGCTTGGAGGACGATGCAGACGTGAACCAGCTGACCCTCGCAGACATGAAGGGCGTGCCCAACAAGGAGAAGGACAAGGGCGACGAGATTGCCGTCTACTACGCATACGGAGAGATTGTTGACAACGTGAGCAGCATGTTCGCCACCGAGCACACCATCATTGGCAGCTCAACCGTGGACGACTTGAACAAGCTGGCCAAGGACGACGACGTGAAAGCCGTTGTGCTGCGAGTCAACTCGCCAGGCGGCAGCGCTGTGGCCTCGGAGCAGATATGGCGCGCCGTACAGCAGCTGAAGGAGAAGAAGCCCGTGGTGGTGTCGATGGGAGGACTGGCAGCATCAGGAGGCTACATGATCAGCACCGGAGCCGACTATATCTTTGCCGAGCCTACCACCATCACCGGCAGCATTGGAATCTTCGGACTTGTGCCCAATGCCAAGGAGCTGCTTACAGACAAGCTCGGACTGACCTTCGACGGAGTGAAGACCAACCAGTATACAGACTTCGAGGAGAACCTGATTTTCGGCACCGACAACGCCGCAGAGATTAAGTTCATGCAGTCGTACGTGGACCGTGGCTACGACACCTTCCTCTCCTTAGTGGCCGACGGGCGCAAGATGAATAAGGAACAGGTGCACGAGATTGCACAAGGACGAGTGTGGTTGGCCACCGACGCCCTGCCAATAAAGCTTGTAGACAAGTTAGGGTCGCTCGACGATGCAGTGAAGAAGGCTGCCGAGCTGGCAAAGGTAGGAGAGTATCACAAGGCAAGCTATCCGGCACCGCCAAGCTGGATGGAACAGCTGGTAAGCGAAGACAAGAAAGGGTCGTATCTCGACACAGAGCTGCGCGAACTGCTCGGCGAACTCTACCAGCCCTTCGTAGACATGCGGCGCGACCAGCAGCGCAACCGCCTGCAGGCACGCCTACCCTACTCCGTAACTGTGAAGTAAATGCTCATGGCATTGATTACAAGTTTGTTGCAAGATTCTACTGGAGTGATGGTGCAGACTCATGGAGGGTGACTTCATCAAAGTGAACGAGTGGCTGGCGCCCCTAAGCTGGTTCTACGGAATGGGGGTGAGCCTGCGCAACATGCTCTTCGACACGGGCGTGCTGAAGAGCAGGGCCTACGACGTGCCGGTTATCTCCGTAGGCAACATCACCGTAGGTGGCACAGGCAAGACACCACACGTGGAGTACTTGGTAAGGCTGCTGCGAACACAGATGCACGTAGCAGTGCTCAGCCGAGGCTACAAGCGCAAGAGCAGCGGATTCCTGCTGGCCGACAAGAACACACCAATGAGAGACATTGGCGACGAGCCATACCAGATGAAGCAGAAGTTCCCAGACGTGGAGGTGGCTGTCGACAAGAAGCGGACACGAGGCATTGAGCTACTCACAGCAGGAGAAAGCGGCGGCAAGATCGACGTGGTGCTGCTCGACGATGCCTTCCAGCACCGTTATGTCAAGCCCGGCATCAACATACTGCTCGTTGACTACCACCGACTGATAATCTACGACAGGCTGCTACCCGCCGGACGCCTGAGAGAGCCGCTGAAGGGAAAGGACAGGGCCGACATAGTCATAGTGACTAAATGCCCGAGAGACCTGAAGCCCATGGAGTTCAGGGTCATCACTAAAGCCATGGGACTATACCCATACCAGCAGCTGTTCTTCACCATGCTCGACTACGAAGAACTCAAACCTGTCTTCACAAAGGAGAAAGGACCGCTGGCAGGTGGCACCACCGACAGCCTGAAAGGCATGAACGTGATGCTGCTGACAGGCATAGCATCGCCAAGGCAGCTCATGGAAGACATCACACCCCACATCCGCAGCGTCAAGCCCCTGACATTTTCCGACCATCATAACTTCACCGGCAAAGACCTGGAGCGCATCAACAAGGCCTTCGACACCTTGGAGGAGCCGCGCTGCATTGTCACCACCGAGAAAGACGCCGCCAGGCTGAAAGACACAGAAGGGCTTTCCGACGACGTGCGGCGCAACATCTATGCACTTCCCGTACGCATACGCTTCATGCAAGACCAAGAAGAAACGTTTAACCAAAACATCATAGGCTATGTACGCAAAAATTCAAGAAACAGCATCCTGGCTAAAAGAAAGGATGACAACAAGCCCAAAAACGGCAATAGTGCTGGGAACGGGCCTCGGACAATTAGCTTCAGAAATAACTGACGCCACAGAGATACCGTACTCGGACATACCAAACTTTCCGGTGTCAACCGTAGAGGGACATAGCGGAAAACTCATCTTCGGACGCCTCGGCGGCGTTGACATCTTGGCCATGAAGGGGCGGTTCCACTTCTACGAAGGCTACTCCATGAAAGAGGTGACCTTCCCCGTGAGAGTGATGTACGAGCTGGGCATCAAGACACTGTTCGTCTCTAACGCGGCAGGAGGCATGAACCCGGCATTCAAGGTTGGCGACCTTATGATCATCACCGACCACATAAACTTCTTCCCTGAGCACCCGCTGCGCGGAAAGAACTTCCCCACAGGCCCGCGATTTCCCGACATGCACGAGGCCTACGACCGAAGCCTCATCGACTTGGCCACTGAGATAGCACGGGAGAAGGACATACGGGTGGTATACGGAGTTTACGTAGGCGTTCAAGGTCCCACATTCGAGACTCCCGCCGAATACCGTATGTACAGAATCCTTGGAGGCGACACCGTGGGCATGTCGACAGTGCCCGAAGTCATCGTTGCACGCCACTGCGGCATACGCACCTTCGGCATCAGCGTGGTCACCGACCTCGGAGGCTTCGACGTGCCGGTAGAGGTGAGCCACGAGGAGGTGCAGCAGGCTGCTGACAAGGCACAGCCGCTGATGACGGAGATTATGCGCGAAATGATTGTGCGCTCAGATAAAGAATAGAAAACAACAAGCAGGAAAAGAACAACACAGGCCATAACCTCAGACAATGGAAATAGCAGCATTAGGAGAGTTCGGACTCATCGACCGTCTCACACAAGACCTTAAGCCCCGCAACACGTCGACACTCTACGGAGTGGGCGACGACTGCGCCGTGCTCAGCTACCCCGACAAGAGGGTGCTCGTCACCACCGACATGCTCATGGAGGGCGTTCACTTCGACCTCACTTACATAGACCTGCAGCACCTCGGCTACAAGTCGGCAATGGTCAACATAAGCGACATCTTCGCCATGAACGGCACACCGCGACAGCTCACAGTGTCGCTCGCACTGAGCAAGCGCTTCACGGTGGAAGACATGGAGACCTTCTATAATGGCGTGAAGCTGGCGTGCGACAAGTGGAACGTAGACATAGTGGGGGGCGACACCACATCGTCGTTCACAGGGCTTGCCATATCCATCACCTGCATAGGCGAGGCTTCCGCCGACGAGATTGTCTACCGCAACGGCGCCCGCAACACCGACCTCATCTGCGTCTCGGGAGACCTCGGGGCGGCATACATGGGCCTGCAGCTGTTGGAGCGGGAGAAAAGCGTCTACTACAGCCAGTTCGACGACCTGCAGAAGAAGATTGCAAAGGCCACAGCCGCCGGCGACCATCAGGCCGTGGCAATCCTCAAGTCGCAGATGTCAGACCTGTCTCAGCCCGACTTCTCAGGCAAGGAGTATCTGCTGCAGCGACAGCTGCAGACAGAGGCGCGCGGCGACATAATTGAAAAGCTACGGGCGGCAGGCATAAAGCCCACGGCAATGATGGACATCAGCGACGGACTCAGCTCAGAGCTGATGCACATCTGCAAGCAGAGCCACGTGGGATGCCGCATCTACGAGAACCGCCTGCCCATAGACTACCAGACAGCTGTCATGGCCGAGGAAATGGAGATGAACGTCACCACCTGCGCACTCAACGGAGGCGAAGACTACGAGCTGCTCTTCACCGTACCTATAGGCGACCACGACAAGATTGAGGCTCTCGACGACGTGCACCTCATAGGGCACATCACCGACGAGAAATACGGACTGCTGCTCGTAACGCGCGACAGCCAGGAGTTCGAACTGAAAGCTCAGGGATGGAATCCGCTGAAGTGACGCCCATCAGAATACAAAACAAAAAAACTCACCTCATGTCGGCGTAGTCATGCTTGTTCAACAGCATGTCTACGCTGACATTCTTGTTCTCGTTCATGTACTTGGCCACGAGCTTTATGTAAGGTGAGCGGAACACACGCTTGTTCATGGCGCGGTTCACCACCCATTGCACCTTACCCACGTGCATGTCACGCTCTATCTGTGTAGGCTCATGGTCGGAAGGCATGGGATAGAGGCTCATCAGGTAGAAGCCTATGCAGTCGGGCACAATCATCTGGCGCGTCATCTGCTTCCGCTGAGAGGCTGTGTAGCCGTAGTCCTCGCGGAGGTACAGAGAGTATGCCTCGCCCAGATACTTGTCGAGAGAAATGGCCAGCATGCCGTCGCCTACTATGATGCTCTGGTCCAACGAGCCTATCTGTGAGTAGACCAAGGGTGCCTTCAGCGAAGGTATCATCTCCTTAAGCCTACTGAAGGCTTCGGTTAGCGAGGCGTTGATGTCGCTCATGTCGGCATACTCAAGCTCCACGGCCGCCACCAATGACTGCAGCGTACTGTCCTGGAAGAACTGAAGAAACTTGACGTTGATTTCCGGGTCGTTAACCTGCCCTATGCGCAATACATCTTCTATAAGCGTGCGCGTCTGCTGCGGGTAGGCAATGTTCATCTGCTGCAAGGCTGAGTAGTCGCCTGTGGTGAGATACAGGCTCTCTATGCGGTCGTAGCGCTCCACACTCAAGCTGCCAAAGGCGTCGTCGCCTTTTGTCAGGCTCCATTCGCAGCCTATGCAGACCAGCATTATCAGCGAAGTTAAGATGTAAAGCTTGCGCACTTTTGATAACTTTTTTGTTTAATTGTCTGAATTTTATTAAAATTACCGTGCAAAATTACTAAAAAGTATTGTAAAAACCAAATTTTAACGTAAAAAAAACAAAAGGATGCGCAAAAAAAATCTCACTGTGCGCATTACCATACACAAGAGTAGGGATTTCCCCACCGCAGTTTAGGAAAAATCCTTTGCCCATGACGCAGAAAATGAGTTACTTTGCACCGTGAACAATAAGAAACGAATGTTGAACAAATAAATACTTACGACTATGAAGAAGATATTTTTCCTCCTGACCGCAATGCTGACACTCAGCTTCACGGCAAACGCAATGAGTTACGAGCAGGCCCGCAACGAGGCCCTGTTCCTCACCGACAAGATGGCCTATGAGCTTAACCTGACGGATGCTCAGTACGAGGCTGCCTACGAAATCAACCTCGACTACCTGATGGGGGTTACCAGCCAGGCCGACGTCTACGGTCCATACTGGGAGCGCCGCAATCTGGACCTGAGCTACATACTGCTCTCCTGGCAGTGGGAAGCATTCCGCGCCGCATCCTATTTCTTCCGTCCCCTCTACTGGCATTCCGGCTACTGGCACTTCGGCATCTACGCCCGCTACCCGCACCGCGACTACTTCTACTTCGGGCGCCCACACTTCTACGCCACCTATCGCGGCGGACACAGCTGGCGCATGAACGGCGGACACAGCTTCTACGAGCACCGTCGCAGCCACTTCTCAACACCCGCAGGACGCTCTCACTTCGGCATGCGTGACGGATGGGACCGCGGCGACTTCCGCAACAGCCACGGACACAGCTCTACACGCATCACCGCAAACCGCGGAACGGAGCGCAGCGGAAACTTCCGCGGTGAGCGCGGCAGGCTGGAGAACAACCGCAGTACATACAGCACTCCGCGTAACAATAACAACAGGTATGACAACAACCGCAGCAGCATGAACCGTGACAACAGCATGAACCGCAATGACAACCGCAGCAGCTTCAGCGGTAGCCACAACTCTACCAGCAGCTTCAGCGGGAGCCGCAACACAGGAAGTGCCCGCACATCAGGCAGCTTCAGCGGTAGCCGCAGCTCAAGCAGCAGCTTCAGCGGTAGTCGCAACACCGGAAGCGCCCGCACGTCAGGCAGCTTCAGCGGTAGCCGCAACTCAAGCAGCAGCTTCAGCGGTAGCCGCAACACAGGAAGCGCCCGCACGTCAGGCAGCTTCAGCGGTAGCCGCAGCGTCGGAAGCAGTGCTCGCAGCGCCGGTGGCAGCTCTCACAGTGGAGGTGGACACAGTGGAGGCCACATGGGCGGACGCAGGTAACCCAATTGTTCCCCAAAAAAAGGGCGTGAAAACATGCCTAACGCAAAGTGCCACTTTACGATCGTAAAGTGGCACTTAATTTCAAAAAAGTGGCACTTTAGCTCCGTAAAGTGCCACTCTACTGGTGAAGCCTCTTAGTTTGAGATTTTTCAAACAATAAACAGATTATAGCACACAGGCAAGACAGCAAGTATCCTGTCAGATTTCCCAGCCTACGGCACTGGCTCCAAGTACGGCAGCCGAAGCGCCGTCGAGGCCGCTGACCAGGAACTGAGCCTTGCCGCGGAAAATGGGCATGACGTGTGCGTCGTAGCCTTCGCGTATGGGCTTCATAATCAACTCACCGGCCTTTACCATGCCGCCGAAGAAGATGTAGGCCTCCGGCGAGGAGAAGGCAGTGAAGTCGGCACAAGCCTCGCCAAGCATGTGGCCCGTGAACTCATAGATTTCGTTGGCAAGCTCGTCGCCCTTACCTGCAGCAATCGACACGTCGAGAGATGTGATGTCTTCGGGATTCATGTCGCGAAGTACAGACGGGCGCGTGGTGCTGGCGAGCATCTCACGTGCTGTGCGGGCAACGCCGGTGGCAGAGCAGTAAGCCTCCAAGCACCCCTTTCGGCCACAGCCGCAAGAGCGACCGTCGGCGCCACGCACCATAGTGACATGGCCTAATTCGCCAGCAAAGCCGTCACTGCCGTAGAGCAGCTGTCCATTGACAACAATACCCGAGCCGACACCAGTGCCAAGGGTAATCACGATGAAGTTTTTCATGCCGCGAGCCACGCCATAGACCATCTCTCCAAGGGCGGCAGCATTGGCATCGTTGGTCATGGCAACGGGAATGTCGCCGAGCTGCTTGCTGAACATGTCGGCAAGCGGAACAATGCCGTCGTGTGCCCAAGGCAGGTTGGGGGCATACTCTATAGTGCCCTTGTAGTAGTTGGCGTTCGGGGCACCTATGCCCATCGCCTTGATCTTCTCAATGCCGCCCACCTGGTCTATAATAGGCTGCAAGGCCTCGACAGAAGCCTTCACGTAGTCCTCTGCAGATTTAAAACCGCCTGTCTTGATAGCTGTCGTGGCCTTTATCTCACCGCGTGCATCTACAATACCAAATACAGAGTTCGTTCCCCCTAAGTCCAAGCCAATGACATAAGGCTTGATTTGACGTTGTTCATTCATAGTTTTAAAGTTATTTCGTTAAGTTATCTCAATCTTGCTCTTTAACAGCCCCCAAAGATAATGATTTTTTTTGATAAGCATAACGATTTTAGGGAAATTAACCATTGAGACAGAAAACTGCACAAATAATTTGGAACTTTGACATCTTATTTGTAACTTTGCACTCAATATGCCATTTCAGGTACCTATCAATATATTAGACTTCATCTTCAAGGGGATGCTCATTGGGATGATTGCATCGGCTCCGATGGGACCGGTGGGAATCTTGTGTGTGCAGCGTACACTCAACAAGGGTCGCGGCTACGGATTTGCCACAGGATTAGGAGCTGCAGCCAGCGACATCATCTACGCCGCCATAGCCGGATTCGGCATGTCGTTTGTGATGGACCTGGTAAACAACGACCAGAATCGCTTCTATCTGCAGATAGCAGGAAGCATCATGCTGCTGTGCTTCGGATTCTACACATACCGCACCGACCCCACAAAGAAGATGCATCAGTCGGGTGTGCAGAAGGGCACGCTGTGGTATAACACATGGACGGGGTTCCTCGTGACATTCTCAAACCCGCTGATAATATTCCTCTTCATAGCCATGTATGCCCAGTTCGCCTTCGTGCTTCCCGACCACCCGTTCGAGATGCTCGTGGGGTTTGCAAGCATAGTCGGAGGAGCACTGCTGTGGTGGTGGGGGCTGACATGGCTGGTAGACAAGATACGCGCGAAGTTTGACGAACAAGGCATCCACATCATCAACCAGATAATAGGGGTGGCCGTAATCATCGGGAGCATCATCATGCTGTTTGGAACAACCACCAACCTGCTGCGATGGTAATCTATAGATGAGAGGTGAGAGAACAGATAAGTTATATATGTTTATTGCACAGGAACTTAGAAAGAAGAACATTGCAGAATACCTGCTGTATATGTGGCAGATAGAAGACACCATACGCGCCTTCGACTGCTCACTCAACAGGATAAGGCGCGAATATGTCAGCCGTTTCGACTATACCGACGAGCAGAAGGAAGAAGAGGCCGACTGGTTCGGCAACCTCATACGCATGATGAACCAAGAGGACTGCAGGCAGAAGGGGCACCTGCAGATAAACAATGTCACCCTACAGATGCTTTGCGAACTGCACCAACAGCTCATGGCCTCGCCAAAGTTCCCCTTCTACAATGCGGCATATTACAAAGTGCTGCCGTTCATAGTGGAGCTGAGAAACAGAGGGGCTGACAAGAGCAAAGACGAGATAGAGACCTGCCTCAACGCCCTCTACGGCACCATGATGCTACGCCTTCAGAAGAAGGAAATCTCACCTAACACCCAGCACGCGATGAAAGAGATCTCTGCTTTCATAGGCATGCTGAGCGATTACTACAAGAAAGACAAAGAAGAAGGACTAAAGTTCGAATAACATGAACATACTCATTACAGGTTGCAACGGACAATTAGGAAACGAGATGCAACAGTTGCAGGGCAGTCACCCGCAACACAACTACTTCAACACAGACATAGAAGAGCTGGACATCACAAACCAGTTGGCCGTTGACCAGTTCATTGCGAGAAACAAGATTGACGGCATCGTGAACTGTGCCGCATACACCGCCGTGGACAAAGCCGAGAGCAACAACAAGCTGTGTACGCTGCTCAACACCGAGGCCCCCGCCTATCTCGCTGCTGCCATAGAGAAAAGAGGCGGATGGCTGATTCAGATAAGCACCGACTACGTCTTCAACGGCACAAGCCACAAGCCGTATGTAGAGAGCGACACCCCTTGCCCCGACAGCGTCTACGGCTCAACTAAACTTGCCGGAGAGCTGGCAGTGTCGAAGTTCTGCAAAAAGACGGTGATTATACGCACGGCGTGGCTCTACTCGTCATTCGGCAGCAACTTCGTGAAGACAATGCTGCGGTTAGGGAAGGAGAAAACCGAACTTGGAGTAATCTTCGACCAGATAGGGACCCCCACCTACGCCCGCGACTTGGCAGTCTGTATCTTCACCATCTTAGAGCAGGGCGTGAAGCCAGGCGTCTACCACTTCTCCAACGAGGGCGTCATCTCATGGTACGACTTTGCCAAAGCCATCCACCGCATAGCCGGCATCACCAGTTGCCACGTCAGGCCCCTGCACACCTCGGAATACCCTACCCCAGCAACCCGTCCGCACTATTCCGTACTCGACAAGACGAAAGTCAAGCAGACCTACAACATGGAAATACCTTACTGGGAGGATTCGCTCAAAGAGTGCATCAGCATCATACAGTCCGCTTCCTGACACACGCCGACTGCCCATAAAATGCGCTGAAACTGTTCCTAACACAAACAAAATTCAGACAAAAGACAACAAAAACAGCAACAAAAGAAAAAAAAGTGCAAAAAAGTTTGGTAGGAACCAAAAATATTCGTACCTTTGCAACCGCAAAACAGAAACGGAGGTTCCGTAGCTCAACTGAATAGAGCATCTGACTACGGATCAGAAGGTTGTGGGTTTGAATCCCGCCGGAATCACGAACAGAAAAAGAGAACTTGCAGAGTCAACATCAGCAGGTTCTCTTTTTCTTTTCTGCATCTGCCACTGACAGGATTACCAAAGAATCACTTAATTACTAATCAATGCTAAAAACAGCGTGCAGAGTATTGCCGTTTGCCGGAAAAGTGTTATCTTTGCAGCGTCCAATCAGGGAACGCGGGCGTCCTCGCCCGCCATATATGCGGGCGGGGTCGCCCGCGCTCCCTGATGCAAAGCGGTGAAATAACCGTTAGTTATATAGAAAAAAATTTATCATCGAACTAATTTAACTAAAACATGGAAATTGTAATTGGACTTTTGATTATTGCCATTGGCGCTTTCTGCCAGAGCAGCTGTTATGTACCTATCAACAAGATCAAGGACTGGTCTTGGGAATCCTACTGGATTGTCCAGGGCGTGTTTGCCTGGTTGGTGCTTCCGTTCCTCGGTGCCCTGCTGGCCGTTCCCGAGGGCCAGTCGCTGTTCGGGCTTTTCGGCTCAGCACCGTCGTTCAACCTGTGGATGACCGTCTTCTTCGGCGTGCTCTGGGGTGTTGGCGGCCTTACGTTCGGCCTGTCAATGCGCTACCTCGGCGTGGCTCTCGGACAGTCGATAGCCCTTGGCACCTGCGCCGGCTTAGGCACCATCATGGGGCCGGTGCTGCTCAACATCTTCTTCCCTGAGCTCAACGCGCTGTCATCGCTCACCTTTGCAGTCATCATGGGTGTGGTGGTTACCCTGCTTGGCATTGCCATCATCGGCGTGGCAGGCTCCATGAAGTCGGCATCGCTCTCCGAGGAGGAGAAGAAGGCAGCAGTCAAGGATTTCAACTTCCCCAAGGGCCTGGCAATAGCGCTGCTTGCCGGTTTCATGAGCGGCTGCTTCAACGTTGGCCTTGAGTTTGGAAAGGACATCAATTTCGGCGACCTCACCGACCCCATGTTCCGCACCCTGCCCGCCACGCTGCTGGTCACCTTCGGCGGCTTCATCACCAACGCCATCTACTGCTTCTACCAGAACCAGGTGAACGGCACCTGGGGTGACTACAAGAAGTCGTCGGTGTGGGGCAACAACCTGCTGTTCTGTCTGCTGGCCGGCGCGCTGTGGTACTCCCAGTTCTTCGGACTGTCGCTGGGGCGCTCGTTCTTCGAGACCGGCGGCACCATGGACACGCTGTCGTTCTGCATACTCATGGCGCTGAACGTGGTGTTCTCCAACGTGTGGGGTATCATTCTCAAGGAGTGGAAGGGCTGTTCCCAGAAGACCATCGCCGTGCTCGTCTGCGGCATTGTGGTGCTGGTTGTCTCCTGTTTCCTGCCCCAGCTGATATAACCCGCACTTTTCGGCCTGCCCAGCATAGAGTTATAATGCAAGAAAACATTAAAGCGCCACTTTTCAGCGGCGCTTTAATGTTGTTTGCAAACAAACTGTCACTCTGACAGTTTCTGCATGATCTGTGCCTCCAGCTCCTCGCACAGCTCGGGATTGTCCTTGAGCAGTTGCTTGGTGGCGTCGCGGCCTTGGGCGAGCTTCGAATCGTTGTAAGAAAACCAGGAACCACTCTTCTTGATGATGCCGTACTCCACTCCGAGGTCTACAATCTCGCCTACTCTCGATATGCCCTCTCCGAAGGTTATCTCGAACTCAGCCTTGCGGAATGGCGGTGCCACCTTGTTTTTCACAACCTTCACTCGCACCTGGTTGCCTATCACCTGGTCGCCGTCCTTGATACTTGTCACGCGGCGTATGTCAAGACGCACGGAGGCATAGAACTTAAGGGCATTGCCGCCGGTGGTGGTCTCAGGGTTGCCGAACATCACCCCTATCTTTTCGCGCAGTTGGTTTATGAAGATGCAGGTAGTGTTGGTCTTGGCGATGGTAGAGGTGAGCTTGCGCAGTGCCTGGCTCATCAGGCGGGCGTGCAGGCCAACAGCCGAGTCGCCCATGTCGCCCTCAATCTCCTTCTTCGGCGTCAGTGCTGCCACCGAGTCAATCACCACGATGTCGACTGCCGAGGAACGTATGAGCTGGTCGGCAATCTCCAGTGCCTGCTCACCGTTGTCGGGCTGGGCAATATAGAGGTTGACCACATCGACGCCCAGTTTCTCGGCATAGAAGCGGTCGAAGGCGTGTTCTGCATCGATGAATGCTGCAATGCCTCCGGCACGCTGTGCCTCTGCCATGGCGTGGATGGCCAGCGTGGTTTTTCCCGACGACTCCGGGCCGTAGATCTCTATTATGCGCCCCTTGGGGTAGCCGCCAACGCCGAGTGCGGCGTTCAGTGCTATGGAGCCCGTGGGTATCACCTCTACGTTCTCTATTTTCTCGTCGCCCAGCTTCATAATGCTGCCCTTCCCAAAGTCTTTCTCAATCTTCGACATAGCAGCTTGCAGGGCTTTCAGCTTCTCCTGTTGCGGATTGAGGGCTTCGCCCTCGTTTTCTTTCTTTGCCATATTGATACTCTTGTTTAGTAATACTTCGGCAAAGGTACGAACAAAATCCGACAACACCAAAGTTTTTTCCTACAAATAGAGAGGATAAGTGTCACTTATTGCCGTTTGCGTGCACATGTCACAGACTTATGGTGGCCGACTTAAGCATTGGCGACTGAGCCTTCAGTCTTCCCTTGCCCTTGACCACGGCAAGGCACTTGCCGAAGAACGCCTTGCGCTTGGCAGAGTTCGCGGTCTTGTCCTGCGGCGCTGCTGTCTCCCTCAGTCTCTCCATCGATGTCTGGTTGCCGTTGTCGGTGGCAATGACCTGTGCACCGTTGTCTGCCGTGAAGGTAATCAGGTCCTCGGCCCACGGACAGAAGTTGCCCTTCTCGTCAACAATGTCTACACACACGAAACAGAGGTCCTTGCCCTGATAGTCTACGGAAAGGCGGATGGCGGTGGGCTGCGAGGCAGTACGTATCACCTGTTCGCAGACGGTCTTGCCGTCCTTGCGGCTGACAGCTTTCACCTCGCCCGGCTCAAACTGTACGCGCCATCCCACATGGTATTCCGTGGTGAGGGCTGAGTGGTGGCCGCTGTTCGACAAGTCTTTCTTCCTCACCCCCTGGCTCTTGCCGTTTATGAACAGCTCCACCTCGTCGGCCTGGTTAAAGTAGGCCCATAGGTCAATGGTCTGTCCGGGCAGCCAGTTCCAGTGGGGGAACAGGTGGAGCATGGGCTTGTCGGTCCACTCGCTCTGGTACATGTAGTAAGAGTCCTTGGGGAAGCCTGCCAGGTCGATAATGCCGAAATAGCTGCTACGGGCGGGGAAGCCGTAAGGGGTAGGCTCGCCAATGTAGTCGAAGCCCGTCCAGATGAACTGTCCGCCCACGTATGGTGTGTGCTTAACCACGTCCCACGTCTCTTCATGCGTGGAACTCCATGAGGCGTGCATATTGTCATAGGCCGAGCACATGAACGATGGGTCGGTATATGGCAGCCACCACTCCTTGGGAGCCTTGTACACGCTGTCCGACGGCATCTTGTAGTAGCCTCTCGTCTGCAGTGCGCTGACACTCTCTGAGAAGATGAAGGGCTTGTCGGGGAAGTTCTTCGGCACGTCTTTCACCCACTGGTGATGGTAGTTGAAGCCTATGATGTCGATGGCAGCGCTGCGGAACAGGTGGTTGTCGGGCGAGGGTTCGTTGCATCCAGCGGTTATGGGGCGCGTGGTGTCGTAGCGTCGCACAATCTCGGCCATGTGTCGCGTCAGCAGTGAGTTGACGCTCAGCTCGCCTTCCTTGGCCAGGGTCGATGCGTCGTGCCCGGCGTTGAGTATCAGGTTGGCCTGCTCCAGGGTAAGCGTGTCGGCCTCTGCGCTGCTCCACTGCTCCAGCACTTCGTTGCCTATCGACCACATCAGTATCGAGGGGTGGTTGCGGTCGCGCAGCACCAGGTCGGTGAGGTCGCGCTCGTGCCATTCGTCGAAGAAGCGGGCGTAGTCGTTCTGGGTTTTCTTGCGGCGCCACATGTCGAACGACTCGTCCATGACAATGAACCCCATAGTGTCGCACATGTTCAGCAGCTCCGGGGCTGGCGGGTTGTGCGACGAGCGGATGGCGTTGACACCCATCTGCTTCAGCTTGGTGAGCTTGCGGTGGAGGGCGTCTTCGTGTATGGCTGCGCCGAGGCATCCCAGGTCGTGGTGCTCGCATACGCCGTTGAGCTTCATGTTCCTGCCGTTGAGCCAGAAGCCCGTTTTGGCATCGAACTTGAAGTTGCGGAAGCCCGTCCACGTCTCATAGCTGTCGACGACCTTGCCGCCAACTTTTACTTGCGTGCGTACCTTATATATATATGGTGTCTCACACGACCACAGCTTCGGCTTGCTGACCGTGATTACCGACTTGGCTCCTCGGCTTCTGCCAACGGTTTTCCCGTCGGGGTCAATCAGCGTGTTCTCTACCTCGCCTTTTCCCTCAAGTGTCACCTCTATCACGGCCTTGCCCTTGTTGCCGCTGACGCTGGTTGCCACGTAGGTGCCCCAGTGGCTCACGTGCACGTCGCTGGTCTTGGTGAGCCACACGTGGCGATAGATGCCGCATCCTGAGTACCAGCGTGAGTTGGGCTGGTCGCTGTTGTCCACGCGCACTGCCACCACATTGGCGCCCTTGCCCACGAATGGGGTGATGTCGTACTCAAACGAGCTGTAGCCGTATGGCCTGAAGCCCACTTTCTGTCCATTGACGTAGACGGTGGAGTTCATGTAAACGCCGTCGAACTCTATGAACAGCTTCTCCCCGTCGAGAGCCTGTGGCAGGGTGAATGTTTTCCTGTACCACCCTATACCTCCGGGCAGGGCACCGCCGCCGGCTCCGCTGGGATTGCCAGCATAGAAGTCGCCTTCCACTGCCCAGTCGTGAGGCACGTCGAGCGTGCGCCAGTGTGAGTCGCTATAGTTGGTGTTGGCCATCTGTGCAGAGTCGGCCAGCACGAATTTCCAGTCTGAGTCGAACGACTGCCGCTGGCGTGCCTGTACCGACGATAGCGTCATCGCCGCGGCCATGAGTGCTATTGTTCTTTTCATTGTCTAGTTATTGCTCTACCGGTTCAAGCTTTATGCCGAAGAGGTTCACGCTCTTGTCCTTGGTCAGCTCGTAGCTTCCAGCTGCCAACTGCTGAGTGTATGTGCTGCCGCTGCCTGTAATCTTGTCTCCGTTAATCAATATGCTGGCCGTCTCGGTGTCGCCAAAGAAGAGGGTCATGGTGTACGCCTTGTCAATGGTGAACTTAACGCTGGTAGACTCCTCAATTTTCAGGCAGAAGGTGTATTCCTTGCCGTCGATGGTGGCCTTGCCCTTGCTGTTCGACCCGTTTCCGCTGATGGTGAAGAACCCGCTGACGGAAGGTGTGGCATTCTTGTCGGTGAATGTCAGCAGGATGGTTCCTTCAGGCGTGACCACTGGGTTGTCGGGATTGTCGGGGTTGTCAGGATTGTCGGGTGTGCTCTCTTCGCCGAACAATCCCACGAGCGTCGACTTGTAGTTGTCGAGCATTCCGCCCAGAGTGCTGTCATAGGCCGAGTCAGTGTCATCGTTGCCTACATTGTCGGGGAAACTGTAGGTGAAGTCGCCGTGGTTCTGGCGTCCTGCGCCGTAGTAGCCCATTACAATGGCAGGCACGTCGGCAGCAGCGTCGGGCGTGTACTGGTACATCAGGTTTTCATTGGTGTCGAAGTTATTGTAGGTGGTGCCACCCTGCCGAGTCACTTCGGTTGCGGGCACCTGCTCGCCACGTTCCTCCGTCTCGTAGGCATCGTAACCAGTTTCGGCGGGGTTCCTCTGGGTGTAGTATCTGAAGTTAACTGCCGTGCGGTCGAAGTAGTTGCCGTAAGCCTTGATCATGCCGCCGTCCTCGCCCGAGAACGTACCGCTGCCCTGTGCGTCGGTGCCCTGGTTGCTGGAAAGTATCGGCTTCTTGGTCTTCAGGAAGTAGTTGTTCTCCACAAAGACACTGGCTCCCGTCGCTGCTCCCACGCCGTACTTGGCCACGTTGTCGAAGTAGTTGTTCCACACGTGCACGCTCATAGTCCTTACGCGGGGATGGCGCGAGTCTGAGTGGTCGAACCAATTGTGGTCGTACGAGATGTAGTTGGGTCCGCTCTCGCTCTTCATGCCAAACATGTTGCTCTTGCCTGTGTCCCAGAAGTGGTTGTAGGAAACGGTGACAAACTTCGAGTCGCTCTTCACGTCACAAGCACCGTCGCCCTTAATTTGGTCGCCGCTCTTTTTGGGGCCGTAGAAGAAGTCATTATTGTGTATCCAGATGTTAGAGTTGTCAGTGTCTAACGACAGTCCGTCGTCCATGCAGCGCATGATGGCGAAGTTGCGGAACTCCACACTCTTCGAGTTGCGAACGAGGAATCCGAAGCCCTTGATAGTGGCATCGTCGCCAATGCCCTCGAAGGTCATGTTCAGCTCTGAGTCAGCACTGCGGCCCTTCACCTGTATGCCCTCTTCACTGCTGCCGACATAGTCGAGGTCGTCTTTCGTAACGAGGCCGATGAAGCGGAAGGCGATAGGTGTCTTGTCCTGCCCCTTCTCATAGCCTTCTACGATAGCCTGAATGCCTACGCAGGGATTGGTCTTTGCACCGGTCACATTGGTGCTGATGGTCTTTGCCGTATTCTTGGTAACGTAGAACACCTTGGCGCCTTGCTTCAGCGTGCCGTCAGCATTGTATGCTCCCGGAGAGTAGCCGCCCATGAATGCGAATCCCTGTCGCGAGTAGTTCTTCACTTCGAGGTTCGAAGCCGTGCTGGCACCGTCGGCCACTTCCTCTCCGTCGGCCACAGGCACCACCTTCAGCTCATAGGTGCCTGCGCGCAGGCCCACCACATCGGCGCGGCCGTAGCTGCCGTAGTTGCGCACTAACTGCTGGTCAATCTTGTTCCAGTCGCTGTACTGTCCGCCCTTCACGTAGACGGCGTAGCTCTCGGCGCCCTGCAACAGGTTCCACTTGGCGTAGAGCGACTCCTGCCAGCCCTTGGCCTCGGTAATCTCTACGCTGCCGTTAACAATCTCGCCCGGCTGCCCCTGGTCGGCCTTCTTCACAAAGTTGATGGCCTCCACGTTGTCGTAGGTGTCCTGAATGGCAGTGGTGCCGATAATGTTCACAACGACGTTGTTGCCGCTGAGGTCTATGTTCAGCAGGCTCTCGGTGTTATAGTATTTCGCGTCGCCGCCCTTCAGAGTGAGCAGTGCCTGGTTGTTGAGTGTGGACTTGGGAACGTCGTGCCACTGCGCCGTGGGGTCGTCGCCGCCCTGGCTGCTTGGCTCGCTCACGCTTATCTTGAAAATGTTGGTGGAGCCGCCAGAACACTTGAAGCTCACTGCTCCGTCGTTGGCCACTGTACCCGTTCCCGTCTGCGTGGTGTTTTTGTCTGCAGCGGCGAATCCCGATGTGCCGGAGAGGTTGGTAAGCACGTCGAAGGTCACCTGCGCGTTGCCTGTCGAGGCAAACTCTATGGTTACCACCTGTCCCGCCTTCAGGTTAAGAATGTTGAGCGGTATGTTTTTCCCTGCCAGCTGTAGGCGCTTGTTCACGTCGATGCGTACTTTTTTTGCAGCAGCCTCCACGATGAGTCCCTGGGTCATCTGCAGCTCTGTGCCTCCTGCCTTGATGGCCCCGCTGATGGCGTTATTGTTTTCATATCGGTCGGAGGCTTCCGTGTATGTCCATTCCGTGGTGGCTGCCTTCAGTGCGGTCACGTCGGCCTCAGGGGTCTGCGTGAAGTTCCACGTCTGCTGTGCGCTGGCGCTCATCATGCCTACCAGGCAGAAGAGCGAAAGAAGTAATGTCTTGCGTTTCATGGTCGTCTACTTTTTCACTATTTTCACCACCTTGTCTCCTTTCTTTAAGATGAAGGCCCCACTCTTGGGAGCCTGCTTCAGCTGATGCCCGCCGAGGTCGAAGTACATGACGGGTGCGTCCTTCTGCTTCACGCTGTCGAGCGTCTTTATTGCGTCGACAATGGTGAAGGCTATGGTCACGTCGGCCATGTCCACAGTCTGCGTGCTGCCGTCAGAGAATGTAAGCTCTAAGTTGTCGCCGCTGAACGTGATGGTCTTCACGGACTGGGTAGTCGCCTGTCCGCTGATGGTCACCACCTGCTTTTTGTCGGCGTTTACGGGCAGGCTTGTAATAATAGCCATGCTTGCCACCGATAGTAATAACTTCTTCATAATGATATTCGATTAGTTGTTTTTGGTTTCTTGGCGCAAAGATACAAAATTCTGTCCATACAGCTGTTGTGTATTGCAGAAAAAGACACGTAAACGTTTGCCTTGAGCTATTTGACTTGCTTACACCTCACGGAAGATTACATGCTGTGCGGTTGAAAACGGCCTTTCTGGTCGTTTCCAACCGCACACGTAAATATTTTTCATAAGAAATGGCATGAAACATAGAGACCCCAATCGTAGAGTGGCACTTTACGGAGCTAAAGTGGCACTTTTTTGAAATTAAGTGGCACTTTTCGGCCGTAAAGTGCCACTCCTCATCAGCCATGATTCACGCTATCTTTCTGAAAAATATCACGTGTCAGAGATTTTTACTTATCTCGTTCGCGCACGAAAAGGTCGGGGAACGCGGGCGCCCTCGCCCGCCACTCCGCAAGAAGGTATAGCTCAACGACTGGCGGAATGCCATCACAGGGAAGCGTGCCTCGTAGGTAGGCGACAAAGGGCGCGGATTGTCGCGTACCTACGGCATGCACGTTGACATCACCATCTTCCCAGCCATACAGCCGTACCTATAGCACGGCTGTATGGCTGGCTACCCCTATCTGATGCCTACGGCATCGTCTTCCTATAGAGATTTTTGTCCCTTTTATTGGGGTGCAGAGTAGTTACGCGAAACACGAATAAACCTAAAGTTTCTTAAAAAGTAAGAGTTGGGAAACTTTTTTAATATTATTTTGCTGAATATCTCTGCAAATTGCAGTAACTTTGCGGCCAAATTGCAGAAAAACAAAAAGAAAGACATCAAATTATGGCAGAATCAATTGACATCCGGGAGCTTAACATCCGGATAGAACAGCAAAGTTCATTCGTTACGAACCTGGTGGCCGGCATGGACCGCGTCATAGTAGGACAGAAGCACCTCGTAGACTCGTTGCTCATCGGCCTGCTCAGCGATGGCAACATCCTGTTGGAGGGTGTCCCCGGCCTGGCCAAGACGCTGGCCATCAAGACCCTTTCCCAGCTTATCGACGCCAAATACAGCCGCATACAGTTCACCCCCGACCTGCTGCCTGCCGACGTGACGGGCACCATGATCTACTCGCAGAAAGACGAGCGCTTCCAGGTGAAGAAAGGCCCCGTATTTGCCAACTTCGTGCTGGCCGACGAGATAAACCGCGCTCCGGCAAAGGTGCAGAGCGCACTGCTCGAGGCCATGCAGGAGAAGCAGGTGACCATAGGCAGCGACACCTTCGACCTGCCCAGCCCGTTCCTGGTGATGGCCACCCAGAACCCGATAGAGCAGGAGGGCACCTACCCTCTTCCCGAGGCTCAGATGGACCGCTTCATGCTGAAGGTGGTGATAGGATATCCCACGCTTGAGGAGGAGAAGCGCATAATCCGCGAAAACATACAGGAGAAACTGCCCGAGGTGTCGCCCGTCACCACGTCGCAGGAAATTCTCAAGGCCCGCTCGGTGGTGCGCGAGGTGTATATCGACGAGAAGATTGAGCAGTATATTGCCGACATAGTCTTTGCCACCCGCTATCCCGACCGCTACGGCCTTAAGGAACTGAAGGACATGATAGCCTTCGGCGGCTCGCCGCGTGCCAGCATCAACCTGGCCAAGGCCGCCCGTGCCTACGCCTTCATCAAGCGCCGCGGCTATGTGGTGCCCGAGGATGTGCGCGCCGTGGCCCACGACGTGCTTCGCCACCGCATAGGCCTGACCTACGAGGCAGAGGCTTCCAACATAACCAGCGAGGAGATTGTCTCCAAGATTATTAATAAGGTGGAAGTGCCTTAACAGTGAAAAGTGAAGAGAGAATAATTTGCTACCGCTCGAATGGAGACATCTGAGATACTAAAGAAAGTACGCAAGATAGAGATAAAGACTCGCGGACTAAGCTCGCAAATCTTTGCCGGACAATACCATTCGGCCTTCAAGGGCAGGGGAATGGCTTTCAGCGAAGTGCGCGAGTACCAGTACGGCGACGACGTGCGCGACATTGACTGGAACGTCACTGCCCGCTTCCACCGGCCTTACGTCAAGGTGTTCGAGGAGGAGCGCGAGCTGACGGTGATGCTGCTGGTCGACGTCAGCGGCTCGCTCGACTTCGGCACCCGCGTACAGATGAAGCGCGACATGGTGACAGAGATAGCAGCCACCTTGGCCTTCTCGGCAATACAGAACAACGACAAGATAGGCGTGGTGTTCTTCTCCGACAAGATAGAGAAGTACATACCGCCGAAGAAAGGCCGCAAGCACATACTCTACATCATTCGCGAGATGCTCGACTTCAAGCCAGAGTCGAAGCGCACCGACGTAAGACAGGCGGTGGAGTTTCTCTCCAGCGTTCAGAAGCGCCGCACAACGGCCTTCATTCTCAGCGACTTCTACTGTCGCGGCGATTTCCTGCAGTCGCTGCAGATATGCAACCGCAAGCACGACGTGGTGGCCATACAAGTCTTCGACCGGCGCGCCTGCGAGCTGCCCGACGTGGGACTGATGAAGGTGGTTGACGCCGAGACGGGCTTCGAGCAGTATATAGACACCAGTTCGCAGAAGCTGCGCAAGGCATACAAGCGATTCTGGGAGAGCCGCCAGAGCGACCTCAAGGAGACGTTCAACAAGAGCAATGTGGACAACATAAGCATTGCCACCGACCAGGACTACGTGAAGTCGCTCATGGGACTGTTTAACCAGCGCAGCTGACAACAAGCTGAACGGAAACAAATCTGTCATGCACAAAATGATAAACACAAACACACATAGATCTCCACTGAAGAGAATGGGGCGCACAGCCGTACTCATTCTCGCATTCACCCACCTGCTTGCAACCCAACTGTCGGCACAGACCACCGTCGAGGCCACCATCGACTCCATCGAGATGGTAATAGGCAAGCAAGTTCACGTGACCCTGAAGGCCACCATGAAGGAGGGGGCAAAGGCGGAGTTCCCCGTGTTCAAGCCCACAGAGCAGATAACGCCCGGCGTGGAGGTGCTCAGCAGCACAGAGCAGGGCGTTAAGGGTCTTGAAGGCGGCTGGGTGGAGCGCTCCGTTGTTTACACGCTCACCTCGTTCGACGACACCCTCTACTACTTGCCCCCGTTTGTGGTAAACATCGACGGCAAGCCGTATGAGAGCAAGAGCTTGGCGCTGAAAGTGTTCACCGTTGAGGTGGACACGCTGCACACCGAGCAGTTCTTCGGTCCCAAGGACGTACAAGACAACCCCTTCCTCTGGAGCGAGTGGAGTCCATCGTTTTGGTTGAGCGTATTCATGCTACTGCTCATCATAGCAGGCTGTTACCTGTTTATCCGCCTTAAGGAAAACAAGCCCATCATCGCAGCAATAAAGATTGTCAAGCGACTGCTGCCACACCAGAAGGCCATGCGCGAGATTGAGCAGATAAAGGCCGACAAGATGGTGACGTCGGAGAACCAGAAGGAATACTACACCAAGCTCACCGAGACGCTGCGCAAATACATTGAGGAGCGCTACGGCTTCAACGCCATGGAGATGACCAGCAGTGAGATAATAGACAGGCTCATGAGCGATGGCGACCAGCAGTCGTTGGACGAGCTGCGCCAGCTGTTCACCACTGCCGACCTCGTCAAGTTTGCCAAATACTCGACAATGATCAACGAGAACGACGCCAACCTCGTCAGCGCCATTGACTTCATCAACAAGACGAAGCTCGAGAACATGCCTGTTGAGGAGACCGTCAAGCCACAGCTAACGGAGCAGGAAGTGAGGTCGAAGAAGACGCGAACCACGCTGAAGTGGGTTATAGCTGCCATCACCGTTGCCGTTGCCGCCATCCTCTGCTATGTGGTCTACACTGTGTATCAGCTCATAGCATAGTCTGTAACCGAAAAAAAAGGAATAATGGAATTTGCCAATAAAGAATATCTGCTGTTGCTGCTGTTGCTGATACCATACCTGATATGGTATCTGATGTACAGGAAGAAAAGCGAGCCCACCATGCGGATGAGCGACACCTTCGTGTTCCGCTACGCACCGAAAAGCTGGAAACAAAGGTTGGTGCCGCTGCAGATGATACTGCGCATGCTCGCTTTCACTATGCTGGTTCTGGCCATGGCCCGTCCGCAGACCCAGAACTCGTGGAAGAACAAGTCGATAGAGGGCATCGACATCATGCTGGCCATCGACGTCTCTACCAGTATGCTGGCCGAAGACCTGAAGCCCAACCGCCTGGAAGCTGCCAAGCAGGTGGCTGCGGAGTTCATCTCCGGGCGCCCTGACGACAACATTGGCCTGAGCATCTTTGCCGGAGAGGCTTTCACGCAGTGCCCCATGACCACCGACCACACCTCGCTGCTTAACCTGTTGCAGAACGTGCGCACAGACATAGCCCAGCGCGGACTGATAGAAGACGGTACGGCAATAGGTATGGGACTGGCCAACGCCGTGAGCCGACTGAAGGACTCAAAGGCCAAGAGCAAGGTGGTGATACTGCTCACCGACGGCTCAAACAATCGCGGCGACATATCGCCCATGACCGCTGCCGAGATAGCCAAGAGCTTAGGCATAAGGGTTTACACCATCGGTGTGGGAACAAACAAGGTGGCCCCCTACCCTATGGTGGTTGCCGGAGGCGTGCAGTATGTCAACATACCGGTGGAGATAGACAGCGAGACACTGCAGAACATTGCCAACGCCACGGACGGCGACTTCTACAGAGCCACCAACACCCGTGAGCTGCACAATATATATAAGGAGATTGACCGGTTGGAGAAGTCGAAGCTCAACGTAAAGCAGTTCAGCAAGAAATACGACGTCTACCAGCCCTTCGCGCTGGCAGCTTTTGTGGCCATGCTGTTAGAGCTGCTGCTGCGCATCACAGTATTTAGGAGGATACCATAGTATGTTTAGATTTGAAGACCCCATATACCTGTATCTGCTGCTGATAATACCACTGTTGGCAGTAATAAGATTCGTAAGCTCGCGCACACAAAAGAAGCGCCTGCGCCGCTTCGGCGACCCCAAGCTGCTGAAAGAGCTGATGCCCGACGTGTCACGCTGGCGCCCGGCCGTGAAGTTCTGGATGCTGCAGGCTGCACTGGCATTGACAATAGTGATGCTGGCACGCCCGCAGATGGGCACCAAGATAAGCCACGAGAAGCGCACGGGCATAGAGACCATCATTGCCATAGACATAAGCAACTCCATGCTGGCCGAAGACGTGGAGCCAAGCCGCCTGGACCGTGCCAAGATGATGGTGGAGAACCTGGTGGACCACTTCACCAACGACAAGATAGGCCTGATAGTCTTTGCCGGCGATGCCTTTGTGCAGCTGCCCATAACAAGCGACTACGTGTCGGCAAAGATGTTTCTCTCTAACATAACCCCATCGATGATAGCCACACAGGGCACCGACATAGCGCGAGCCGTGAGCATGGCCACCCACAGCTTCACACAGGAGAAAGGCATAGGCAAGGCCATCATTGTGATAACCGACGGCGAAGACCATGAGGGCGGAGCCGTAGAGGCTGCCCAGGCAGCAAAGAAGGAAGGCATGAACGTCTACATGCTCGGCATTGGCTCCACCGACGGCGCGCCAATACCCGTAGGCGACGGCTCATACCTGACAGACAACGGCGGCAACACGGTGATGTCGGCACTCAACGAAGACATGTGCAAGCAGATAGCGGCTGCAGGCGGAGGCGCATACATACACGTAGAGAACAACAGCAACGCCCAAGCCCTGCTCGACGCGGAGTTGGACAAGCTGGAGAAGAAGGAGACATCGTCGACCGTCTTCAGCGACTACGACGAGCAGTTCCAGGCCGTGGGCATCATCGTGCTGCTGCTGCTCATCATCGAGGTGTGCATCATGGAGAGCAAGAACCCGCTCATGAAGCGCGTGTCACTGTTCAAGAGACAGAAGGCGGTCATCGGCCTTGCATTCATCTTCTGCCATCTGTCATTGAGCCAAGCAGTGGCGCAGACCACCGACCGGCAATACGTACGCCAGGGCAACAAGATGTACCGCTCGGGCGACTTTGCAAACGCCGAGGTGAGCTATCGCAAGGCATTGGAGAAGAACGGGCGCAACACCCAGGCCATGTTCAACCTTGGCAACAGCCTGATGGCACAGAACAAGGACTCGGCAGCCGTGGAACAGTTGGACAAGGCGGCCAAGGCCGAGCCGAACACCCTGCGCAAGTCGAAGGCCTACCACAACATGGGTGTCATCTGCCAGCGCCACAAGATGTTCGGCGAGGCTATAGAGGCATACAAGCAGTCGCTGCGGCTGAACCCCAACGACGATGAGACACGATACAACCTGGAGTTGTGCAAGCGCCAGCATAAAAAACAGCAACAGGACCAGAAGAACCAGCAGCAACAGAAGCAGGACAAGGAGAAACAAGACCAGCAAAAGCAGCAGAAGGAGGAGAAGAAACAAGAGCAGCAGAAACAACAGCAGCCTCCACAAATGAGCAAGGAGAATGCCGAACAACTGCTCAATGCCGCCATGCAGCAGGAGAAACAGACACAGCAGCGCATGAAGGAGGCACAGAAACAACCACAACGCCGCAATGTGCTCAAGAACTGGTAGGCCCACAAAGCCTACCCAAGCCCTCCCCGAGGGAGGGATGTCTAAACAGATAAACAAATAGAAATGAAACGAAACAGAATATATTTAGGTATCAATAAGTCCCACCTGTCAAGTATTCAAACATCCCTCCTTAGGAGAGGGCTCGGGTGGGCTTTGTTTCTTTTGTTCTTTCCTTTCCAAGTTATTGCGCAGACGCTCACGGCCAACGCCCCGCAACAGGTGGCTGTAGGCGAGCAGTTCCGCCTCTCCTACACGGTGAACACCCAGAACGCTACCGGCTTCAGGGTGGGCAACATCCCCGACGCCTTCGAGGTGCTGATGGGGCCGAGCACCTCGTCGCAGTCGAGCTTCCAGATGGTGAACGGACACACCAGCCAGTCGTCGTCGATAACATATACCTACATACTCGTGGGTACAAAGAACGGCACCTTTACCATACCGCCGGCACACATCACCGTAGGCAACAATTCAATATCGTCAGGAACGCTGAAGATACAGGTGAGCGGACAGGCACACAGCGGCTCGCAGGGCGGCTCGCAGGGCAGTCACCAGCAGGGGCAACAGATGCGCTCAGCAGGAACGGCCATCTCCGGGTCCGACTTATATATTAAGGTGAGCGCCAACAAGCGACGTGTTTACGAGCAAGAGCCCATCTTGCTGACATACAAGGTCTACACTTTAGTTGACCTGACACAGTTGGAAGGCAAGATGCCCGACCTGAAGGGCTTCCACACACAGGAAGTGCCCCTGCCTCAGCAGAAGAGCTTCAAGATAGAGACCATCAACGGACGGCCCTACCGCACGGTGGTATGGAGCCAGTATGTAATGTATCCCCAGATTACGGGTAAGCTCCAGATTCCCAGCCTGACGTTCAACGGCATAGTGGTGCAGCAGAACCGCAGCGTAGACCCCTTCGAGGCCTTCTTCAACGGCGGCAGCGGCTATGTGGAGGTGAAAAAGCAGATAAAGGCTCCGGGATTAGAGATTCAAGTGGACCCGCTGCCGCAGCGCCCGTCGAACTTCTCGGGAGGCGTGGGCAATTTCAAGGTGACGGCACAGCTCAACAAGACAACGACGCGCGCCAACGACCCGGTATCACTGCGGCTGATAGTAAGCGGACGGGGAAACCTGAAACTGATAAAGCAGCCCGTGGTGAATTTCCCAAAGGACTTCGACTCCTACGACGCCAAGATAACCGACAAGACCAAGCTCACGACCAACGGCTTGGAAGGCTCGGTGGTCTACGACATCTTAGCTGTGCCACGCCATCAGGGCACATACGAGATTCCGCCCGTGGAGTTCACCTACTATGACACGTCAGAACACAAGTACAAGACAGACAAGACGCAGTCGTTCACACTAACCGTGACCAAGGGAGCAGGCAACTCCGGCTCCGTAAACAACTTCACCGACCGCGAAGACCTTCAGCTGATAGGCCAGGACATTAGGTACATAAAGACTGGAGACACCCGCCAGCATGCTGTCGACGACTTCTTCTTCGGCAGCACCGCCTACTGGGTATCGCTGCTGCTGCTCGCCATGCTATTCATTTCGCTGTTCGTGGTGTTCCGCCAGAGGGCCATTGACAATGCCAACAACGGGAAGATGCGCGGAAAGAAGGCCAACAAGGTGGCCACGCGCAGGCTGAAGAAAGCCGCTAAGCTCAGGGACACCAACAAGCCCAACGAGTTCTACGACGAGGTGCTGCGCGCCCTGTGGGGATATGTTGGCGACAAGCTCAACATTCCCGTAGAGCAGCTGTCGCACGACAACATTGCAGAGAAGCTCATGGCCCGCAACGTACAACAGTCTACTGTAGACCAGTTCATCGGCGCCATCGACGAGTGTGAGTTTGAGCGCTACGCCCCAGGCGATCCGAAGGGAAACATGAACAAAGTTTACGATATGGCAATCACTGCCATCGAGAAGATTGAGAAAGAGATTGTGAAGTCGGGGAAGAAAGCCTCCGCCGTACGGCTGATGCTCACCCTTGTCTTCATGCTGTCGGGCTTCGCCATGCCACAGGCATCGGCGCAGACCAAGGCCGATGCCGACAGTGCATACGCCCGGGGCCAGTATCAGCAGGCCATCAAGGACTATGAGTCACTGCTCACCAAGGGTGTCAGCGCAGACATCTACTTCAACCTCGGCAACGCATACTACCGCACCGAGGACATCACCCGCGCCGTGCTCAACTATGAGCGGGCACTGCTGCTGTCGCCCGGAGATGCCGACATACGTTTCAACCTGCAGATGGCCCGGTCGAAAACCATCGACAAGATTACTCCTGAGTCGGAGATGTTCTTCGTCACATGGTACCGCTCGTTAGCAAGCATGATGAGCGTCGACGCCTGGGCACGCACGGCATTGCTGGCGTTGGCGCTGGCCATAGTGCTGGCACTTGTCTACCTCTTCTCCAATCCCGTATGGCTGCGCAAGGTTGGCTTCTTCGGGTCGCTGGCCATGATTGCTGGCTTCGTGCTCAGCAACGTGTTTGCCTGGCATCTGAAGCAGGAGTTCACCAACCGCCGCGGAGCCATAGTCATCAGCACGTCGGTGAGCGTCAAGAGCACGCCGGCGCAGAGCGGCACCGACCTGTTCATACTACACGAAGGCACACGCGTAGACATTACCGACGCTTCGATGAAGGACTGGAAGCGCGTGCGCGTGGCCGACGGCAAGGAGGGCTGGATAGAGACAAAGGAAATAGAAACCATCTAACAAGCAGCCACCACAACAATGGATATAGACTCACTGATACAGTTGGACCGCGAGTTGCTGCTGTTCTTCAATGGCAGCCAATCGCTGTATCTCGACGGCCTTGTCAAGACCCTGACCACGGCTGCCACATGGATACCGCTGTATCTGGCCCTGTTCTATATTGTTGTGAAAAACAACGACTCAATGCCAAAGATACTGCTCGTGGTTGGCTCGGCACTTCTCTGCGTACTGCTGGCAGGCACCATCGACGACGAGATAGTGAAGCCCACCGTGGCACGCTGGCGGCCTACGCACGACGGTGTCATAGGCTCGCTCGTTGACACATACAACGGATACAGGGGCGGCAGCTACGGCTTCTTCTCTGCCCATGCGTCAAACACGTTCAGCTTGGCCATATTCTTCAGCCTGCTTGTACGCAGCCGCCTGCTCACCGTGTTCCTCGTTGCATGGTCGCTCACCAACTGCTGGACACGCATGTACCTTGGCGTGCACTTCCCCGGCGACATAATGGTAGGGCTGCTGTGGGGAGGCATTGTGGGAACGGCTGTCTACATGCTCTACAGGCGCATGTACCGCAGGCTGTCTACAGGAATGTCGTACGTGTCGTCTCACTACACGTCAACTGGCTATCAGCTGGCCGACGCCGACGTAGTGGCCACAGTGCTCATCCTCACCTTCATCTACGCGCTGCTCAAGGCCTGTCTCGCATTGTATGCCTGAACGCCAACAAACCACAAACAACAGACAGATGAATTCAGACCCCCGTCATATCAGGATTGCAGACTTCAACTACCCCTTGCCCGACGACAGGATAGCCAAGTTCCCCATGGCACAGCGCGACCAGTCGAAGCTGCTCATCTACAACCACGGCGAGGTGGACGAAGACAAGTTCCACAACCTGCCCGACCATCTGCCTGAAGGAGCGCTGATGGTGTTCAACAACACACGTGTCATACAGGCACGCCTGCACTTCAGGAAAAAGAACAGGGACGAGAGAGGTGCGACCAGGGATGGCGCACTCATCGAGATATTCCTGCTTGAGCCTTTCACGCCCGCCGACTACGAGCAGATGTTCCAGACCCGGCAGCGCTGCTCGTGGCTATGCTTGGTGGGCAACCTCAAGAAATGGAAGGAAGGGGCGCTTGTGCGACAGTTGGAAATAGGCGGTGAGACTGTAGAGATAAGTGCTACGCGGACAGGCGAGCATGGCACCAGCCAGCTCATTGAATTCCAGTGGACGACAGTCGGTGACCAAGGCTCACCATCCTTTGCCGACATCCTTGACACCATGGGTGAGTTGCCAATACCTCCATACCTGAACCGCGAGACGCAGGAAAGCGACAAGACAACCTACCAGACGGTGTACTCGAAGATAAAAGGCAGCGTGGCCGCTCCCACGGCGGGGCTGCACTTCACCCCTGAAGTGCTGGCGGCCATCGACGCCCGCGGCATAGACCGCGAAGAGGTGACCCTTCACGTAGGAGCAGGAACCTTCAAGCCCGTGAAGAGCGAGGAGATTGCCGGCCATGACATGCACACGGAGTACATTGCCGTGAAGCGGACAACCATAGAGAAGCTCATAGCACACCACGGACAGGCCATTGCCGTAGGCACCACCAGCGTGCGCACACTGGAGAGCCTCTATTACATGGGGCTGAAGGTGATGAACAACCCGGACCTCACAGCTACCCAACTGCATGTCAGGCAGTGGGAGCCGTATGACAGTGAGGATTTCACCACAGCCAAGCCCTCATCCTGCGAGGCCCTTCATGCCCTGCTTGACTGGATGGACAGCCACAGCCTCTCCGTTCTCCACACAAGCACTCAGATAATCATCGCCCCGGGCTACGACTACCACATCGTGCGGATGCTCATCACCAACTTCCATCAGCCGCAGTCCACCCTGCTGCTGCTCGTGAGCGCCTTCGTTGGCGGCGACTGGCACACCATCTACGATTATGCTCTCAGCCACGACTTCCGTTTCCTGAGCTACGGCGACTCCTCCCTACTAATCCCATAAGTCCCCATTATCACAATGAACAAAATAGGAAAATACCCCTTCATGGCCGAACCCTTCCACTGCGACTTCTCAGGAAGGCTCTTCATGGGCCATCTCGGCAACCACATGCTCAACGCCGCCGACTTCCACTCCACCGACCGCGGCTTCGGCATGAAGTATCTTAACACCCTGCACAAGACGTGGGTGCTGTCAAGACTGGCCATCGAGGTCAGCGAGATGCCGCCCATGTACACCCGCTTCAACGTGGAGACATGGGTGGAGAGCGCCATGCGCTACTTCACCAACCGTAACTTCCGCGTGGTAGACAGCGACACGCCCGACAAGGTCTACGGCTACGGCCGCAGCATCTGGGCAATGATAGACACCGAGACGCGACAGCCTACTGACATATTAGCCATCAACGACGGTGCAATAAACGAATGGATTGACGCTGCCTACCCCTGTCCCATCGAGCGGGGCGGAAGAGTGAAGATGTCCGCCAATGCCGAGTTTGTGCGCTCCATTGACACCCTGTATAACGACATAGACATCAATGGTCACATCAACTCAGTCAAATACATTGAACACGTTCTCGACCTGTGGCCCCTGTCGTGGTACAAGGACCACAGGCTGAAGAGGTTTGAGATAGCCTACGTGGCTGAGGGCCATCAGGGCGACCGTCTCTCCTTATATCGTGAGCAGACTGCAGACAACGAATTCTGCGTGCGTATATGCCGCGATGAGGAAACAGAACTGGTACGCAGCAAGGTCACATTCTGAAATGTTGGCGGGCGTCACCGCCCGCCAACATCCTCAATCGTTAAACTTGGCGGTAAGCTCACATATCTTTATTATCACCTGCATGGCTTTCTCCATCGACTGTATGCTTACAAACTCATGAGGGCCGTGGAAGTTCACGCCTCCGGCAAAGATGTTGGGGCATGGCAGTCCGCGGAACGATAGCTGAGCGCCGTCGGTGCCTCCGCGTATAGGCTGCACCTTCGGGGCTACGCCCACCTCCTGCATGGCCTTGAGCACAATGTCGATGACGTGCATCTGGCTATCTATCTTCTCCTTCATGTTGTAATACTGGTCGCTGACCTCGGCCTCCACCGTACCCTCGCCGTACTTCTCGTTCATAAGCCTTGCGCACCTCATCACCTCCCGTTTGCGCTCCTCGAAGCGGTCGCGGTCGTGGTCGCGGATAATGTACGTCAGCCGCGCCTGCTCTGTCGACGACTGTATCGATGTAAGGTGATAGAAGCCCTGATAGCCCTCAGTCTGCTCTGGCACCTCCAGTGGGGGAAGCATCTGCACATACTCCACAGCAAGGCGGCTGGCGTTCATCATCTTGCCCTTGGCATATCCCGGGTGAACGCTCACTCCCCTAACGGTGATTTTTGCCGATGCCGCGTTGAAGTTCTCGAACTCCAGCTCTCCCACGTCGCCTCCATCCATGGTGTATGCCCACTCGCATCCGAACTTCTCCACGTCGAAGTGGTGGGCGCCCATGCCTATCTCCTCGTCGGGGTTGAAGGCTATGCGCACCGTGCCGTGCTTCACCTCGGGGTGCTGCTGCAGCCACACCATGGCCTGCACTATCTCTGCTATGCCGGCCTTGTCGTCGGCGCCCAGGAGCGTGTGTCCGTCGGTTACAATCAGGTCTTCTCCCACATGCGAAAGCAGCTCAGGGAATGTATCCACCTTGGTGACGATGCCTTCCGACAGCGTTATGTCGTGGCCGTTGTAGTGTTCCACTATGCGGGGCTTTATGTTTGCACCGGAGCAGTCGGGCGAGGTGTCGTAGTGTGAAATGAATCCTATGACAGGCACGCTGCCCTTGACGTTAGCCTTCAGCGTGGCATAGATGTAGCCCTTGTCGTCGAGCTGCACGTCGTCGAGGCCCTCGCGCTCGAGTTCTTCTTTCAGGTACTTGGCAAACACCAGTTGCTTCGGTGTACTTGGAACAGTAGCCGAATCCTCGGCCGACTGTGTGTCGAACTGTGTATAGTTCAGGAATCTCTCTGTGATTGTCATATCGCTGAGGTTTTTAAGTTTTGTTCTGTTCTTATTCTTCATCCCTCTTGTCCCATGCCCTTATTATGGCATGCACCTGCTTCGAAAACGACACAGCGCCTACCATGTGCTCCAGCAGGGGTGTTTCCATCGTGGTCATCAGCCCCACGTCAAGGTCCGGGTTTGTAAAGAGCCACCCTAAGCGGCTGGTGGTGTAGCCGTTGTCCTCAAGGAACGCCACGAACATTTTGCCGCACTCTATCGGCACAATATTGTCCTGCGGGCAATGGAAGTAGAACACGCGGTCTTCGGGGTTGGGCTGCCAACCCTTTGTCTGGTCGAACTCCTCCATCAGATTCCTTATCTTCTGCAGGTCGCCGTTCTTGCCGTCCAAGAATTCCTGCGTGAACATCCTTGAGGGGATGTCGCAGTCAATGGAGTCGCACAAGTCCATCGAATTGTACTTTTTGTCCTCAAACCACTTGGGCAGCTTCTCTGCCAGCTCTCCCTGGAACACCTTCCCGTAGTCAAGCCCCAAGTGGCCGTTCTCGTTGAAAGAGTATATCACCATGGGCAACGATACCGAATACTCTGTGGTGTCGCTTTCAATCACCATGTCCATCATCTTGCCCATGCTCATCGGGCCTGCGCCCACCATGGTATGGTCAATCTGCACCAGGTCCGCATATTTGTCTCTTGCCAGCCGCATGGTGGCCACCGCATCGTAGGCTCCTGCCGAGTAGCCAATGTTGAAAAGCCTCCTGCCGTAGTTTATTCTCTTGCTGGTCAGTATACTGCGGGCAGCGCGCAGCATGTCGATGGAGGCCTGCGCATTTGTCCCCCCGAAGAGGTAGGCCTGGGGGAAGCGGCGCGTGGCGCCGAAGCCGTAGAAGTCGCTCTCCACCAGAATGTAGTCGGGCTGCGATGTAGATGTCATCAGCATGCTCTCAAGCTTCACGTAGCCCTCCGTGGGGCACTCGCTGTTGCCGGTTATGGTGAAGTGGTTCACCAGCATTATTCCCTTGCTCTTCTTCTCCCCTTCCCAGATGTCCTTGGGCACGTAGATCACTCCCGACAATGTGACAAGCTGCCCGTCGGGGTCTGTCGAGGGGTATAGAATGCTCATTCTCACCATGTCGCGCTTCTTGCCTATAATCAGGTCGGCATCGGCGTATGTCATGGTCATTTCCGTGGTCTCTCTTACCGCAGGCTCGTCGGAAATCTCTATGGTGGCCAGGTCGGCGTCGATTGAGTCTATAACCTCTCCCTCGTAAGTGGTGATGGTCATCATGCCGTCAGAGGCTATGTCTATCGACTCTAACTCCGACGACGTGTACACCATCTGCGTGGAGTCAGGCAGCGTAATCTTCACGACCTTCCCCTCTGCAGTAAGCAGGCACAACAGCCAGATAAAAACTGTCAGTAAGCGTCTCATCTCTACTTCCCTATCTGTTTCACTGTTCTCCCTTCCTTGCGTATTATGCGGATTGACTTCCCTCGGCCAGCACCATCCGCGGCCCTCCCTGTTGCAGAGGTCTTGGGTAATGCCCTTCCCTGCAGGTCGTAGACCTTCGTCGGCCCCTTGCTGTTAGCGCCGACAGTGGGGGCATCTATGCCCGCCGACTTGTCTATCTTGGCCCTCATGTTTGCCACGCCTGTCATGGTCGAGCCGTCGCTTAGCGTCACCTCCACCTTCTCGCGGTCGAACACTATTCTTCTCACGGTCATGCCCTCCACCAGCTGGTTGTTTATGGTGGTCTGCTGAGCGTATGCCATGCCCACGCCCGTCACAGCCGCCACCACAGTCATTATCTTTCTAATGGTATTCATTCTGCTTGATTTTTGGCGCAAAGATACAATAAAAAATCCAAACACCAAAGCCAAAGAGATAAATGTTACACGAATTTCAATGATTTATTTGGTAGTCTCATTCTTTCTTCGTAAATTTGTCCGCAAATTGTGTAGCAACCATCCATTTAGCGTTCCTCCCTACTATCATGTTGAGGAACTTACACGCCAGCTAACTGAATATGGAGAGCTGCTTATCGCCAACAAGACGAAAGCAACCGAAAAGAAGAAACGATATAGGCACGAAAGTCTCCGAGGTCTGATGAATGGTGTCAGCGCTTCTTCTGAAGAACTTATTGAAGAATATCTGCAAGAGAAATACGGCACATGAAGATTTTGAAATAGGGTGTCAGGGTGACAGAATGTCCTACTGCAAAGCGTTTGCACCCTGTTTGAGGGTGACAGAGGGTGACAGGAGGGTGACAGGTATGACAATGGTCTTTAATAAGCCCCCCAACCCCCTTAAGGGGGAACTACAGACTCTGCAGGAACTCCCCCCCTTTAGGGGGCAAGGGGGCTTGGGGGTGCTTTGCACCGCCCGACATTGAGAGGTGACCGCTTTGCGGTCATACTGCAGTTCAACCGCACAGCACGGAAAAATCCACCTTAATTATTAAACTGATAGCATAATTCGACCAGGCCAGCAACAACGATGTTGCCGATGTCGACATCATGGTGATTATCAATATCATGTCGTATTAGATGTCCGCCATCCAACTTCTCACAAAGCATGAGGTATGGTTGAGCTGTTCTCTATGGGCAATAGTAAGACGCTCCCTCTGGAGGTGTATGGGTCAATTGCAAGCGGTTTACCATTTATAATGGCATGGTGGTTAACGACCTGCAGGGCTGGCGCATTAAGGCACAGCCGAAGAAGAAGGGTGTGTAAGTGTGGCAGGGCCGCAAGATAGAGAAGCCCATAAGGAAGGGCCTGTATATCCGCGGCGGAAAGAAGGTTGTGAGGTAATCTATAGGAAGACGATGCCAGAGGCATCAGATAGGGGTAGCCAGCCATACAGCCGTGCCGTAGGTACGGCGAAATGGCTGGCTACTCCTATCATGCCCCTCTGGGGCATTGAGGTGCGGGCGGGCGAGGGCGCCCGCGTTCCAGCATATTCACGCGTGCGTACGAGATGACACATAGGAACGCGGACGACCTCGCCCGCCCCGCTGACACAGATAAGTTGTCCAAGTTGTCATAGTTGTCGTTTATATCCCCTCTGGGGCATTGTAAATTATTCATAAAATGCCGTGAAACATTGGGGGCATCCGTAGAGTGGCACTTTACGACCGTAAAGTGGCACTTAATTTCAAAAAAGTGCCACTTTAGCTCCGTAGAGTGGCACTCTACGGATGAGGCCCAATGTTTCACGGTAGAAAAGTGTAAGACTTGTCGTAGGTTGGATGGAGACTATTAGCTACCTTTGTAGGTTGGTTGTCTTTAGGGCAACGCTGCTCGTTATAGTCTGTTCTTCTCTGCATTTCCGGCACCGGTGCCCTTGTACTTCGACGGGGTGACGTTGAAGCGGTAGCGGAGGGAGAGCTGGATGCAGCGGGAGTCGTTGTCCTCCTCCTTGCTGATCATCAGGCGGTTGCTGTAGAGCGTGAAGCGGTTGATGCCGCCGTTGAAGAGGTCGTTGCCTGTGAGCTTGATGTTGAGTCGTCGACGGAAGAAGTCCTTGCTGACGCTGAGCGAGAGCAAGGGATTGGTGCAGTCGAACCACGCATTCTGCTGATAGCTGTGGGTGTGCATATTGAAGTCGGCCTGCAGCAGCCAGTCGTGCGGCAGTGTCACGATGTTGCCTAATTGCAGGGCCAGCATGGGGTGGTTGAAACGCTTCTCCTGGTCAAGGAATGTTGACTTGAACCACGGTTTCATCAGCATTACGTTGTACTGCGGCGTCCATGTGACTTGGCCCAGCCTGACGTCCTTATGTGCGCCCAGCGTGACTGTGAGCCAGTCGGCATGGTCGTAGTTCTTGTGCGACACGAGGTTCACCTTTGAGTCTTCTTCCAGACTCTCCGCCGAATACAGGATGGGGTCTGCGCAATGGGTAAAGTTGGTGGTCAGGAAGAGCCATTTCCACATCATCATCGCGTTCAGGCTATGGTACTTGATGGGCTTGAGATAGGGATTTCCCGTCTGCATATTCAGGCGGTTCTCATAGATGACATCGCTGCTCAACTGCCAGTAGGACGGGCGTGTCGTGCGTTTGGAGTAGTTGAGGGAGAGGCGTAAGTCCTTGACAGATGTAGAAACTGAAAAGGACGGGAATAGGTCGTCGTAGGTACGGCACTGCTCATCGCGTCGCTGTCCGCCGACGAAATACTCCGACTCCACATGTTCGTAGCGCAGACCGGCGGAGAACTGGAAGCGTCCTAAGCGTTGGCGCAATTCCATGAAGGGGGCAATGTTGCTCTCGTGCTGCTCGTTGTTGCTGTTGGCAATGTATCCTTCGAGGTTGTCGAATCTGCTGCGCCAGCGCGTGTTGGTATATTCCTCGCCCACTTCTATCTGGCCTAGCCCACCCCCGTCCCCTCCCCAAGGGAGGGGGAGAGTGACGAAGAGTTTCTCGGCCAGCAGCTTACTGCGCGTCAGGCTTTCGGTGTTCACATCGCGGTCTTCATGCTCGGCACTGAGTTCCTGCTGCTGGTTGCGGCTCTGCTGCTTGCGCGAGGTATAGTCGGCGTTGAAGTCGATGCTGAGCTGTCCCACCTTGCCTGTATAATAGAGATTGACCTGATGCGTGGGCGCGTTCTTGTCACGCTTGACGCTGCTGTTTTGCAGATGGTCGTAGAAGCCCCCACCAACCTCCCCCGACTGGGGGAGGCTATTTTGCTGCCCCATCCCACCAACCTCCCCCGACCGGGGGAGGCTTTGAATATCGTCGTCATTCTCCCTGCGGGTCTTCACGTAGTCGTAAGTATTCTGGTAGAAGCCGCCGAAAGAGTGGTTGTCGTTGACTTGGTAGTTGAAGCCGAGACGTTCCTCAAAGAAAGGATTGCGTGCCACGGCATGTTCTCGGTTGGTGATGGTCCACAACGTATCGGCAAAGACCTTCTGCTCGAACTCGTCACGATTCCATCTTTTGTTATAGGCCCCGAAGAGGTTGGCGAACAGTTCCAGTCCGCCTGTGCGGTAGGTCAGGTTGACGCGCTCGTTGTTGGCATAACCGCGCCCGCTGCGACTCCACGACGACAGCTCCACGCCGAGGCCCTCGCCAGCAGCGCGCTTGGTGCGTATGACGATGACAGCATTCACCGAAGCGTCGTAGCGGGCACCGGGATTCTGAATGACCTCGACGCTGCGAATCATGTCCGACTGCACGTTCCTCAACTCGTTCAGGTCTGTCAGTTTGCGGTTGTTCAGATAGATGAGCGGTGCGCCCTTGCCTAATATTTCGTACCCCTCGCCCCGCTTGGCAATCATCGGCACACGTGTCAGCACGTCCTCAGCCGTGCCGAGCCGTTCCATCACCGTGCCCTCTACGTTCATCATCAGCGAGCTGCCCTGCATCACCACCTTGGGACGCTCACCCTGAACGACCACGCCGTTCAGCATATAGTTGTCTGGCTGCATCCGAATGGTTCCCAAAGCCCCCTCCCAGCCTCCTCGCTGGGTGAGGAGACGATAGACAGTCTTGTAGCCGACGTAGGAGATGCGAAGAAGTATATTCTCCTCCCCCGAGGGAGAGGCTGGGAGGGGGCTGTAGGGGACGGCGAAGTAGCCAGCCTCGTTGCTCACGCCGCCGCCGACGAGTGTAGAGTCGTCTGGATGAAGCAGGTAAACGTTGGCGTAGCTGACGGGCTGGCCCTGTTCGTCGACGATGGTTCCCGTTAGGTGAAGGTCAGTCTTGTGGATGCACTCCACGAAGATTTCATGCTCACCGCTTTTTACAACCCTGATGGGATAGAACCCGATAATCTGCATGATGGCGTCGTGCAGTGTCTCATGCTTGACATCTGTCGTGACCTTGAAATCCTCCAGTTCGTCGTAGATGAAGTTGATGGTATAGTCACTTTGCAGGTCGTTGAGTTCCATCAAGGCCTTCGACATCGACATGTTATCATAGTGTCGGGTGATACGCTGGGCCAAAGCCAATGTCGCTACAAGGCAGAGCGCACAGGTGAATGTCAGTAGTCTCATGTCTATTCTACGGTTAAGATACTGTCGTTTAACTCTAAGTGGAAACGCTCGAAGTTGTTGAGCTGTCTCGTGCTCTCCGAGACAGAGAGCTGTCTGTTCCAGATGAAGAACAACCGCAACGTCTTGACCTCCTCGTTCTTCCAATTCAGCGTCAGCCTATAGTAGTCGGCCATCTCGGTCAGAATCTGCTCGAGTGTGGCCTCGTTGTAACGTACAGGAGCCTCACCGTCAGCCACTCTCGCAGTGGTGAGGGGAGTGATATGATTGTCGGCACTATCTGAAACAGAGTAATTACTTCCCTCTCCCCCACGAGAGGAGCTGGGGGTGAGGCTGTAGATAGCAGCTAAGGCTATGCCCGACAGCATCAGTATGCCGATGAAGGTGGCAGCTGTCTTCAGCCAACCGCGCCCTGGTTTCCGCTCTGTCAGATGAGCCTGTGCGAAGCGCTGCCATTCAGCATCCACATCGTATTCTGCTGTTTTGCCATCTTCGGTCTTCATGGCCTGTTTCAGCTGTGTCGTGGCTTCCATCAGTTGGCGCACTTCTGGGTCGTCAAGCATCGCTTGCAATGCCTGCTCTGAGAACTGTTCAGGATGCTCCTGCATGTCCAATATCAACTGGATTTTCTCATCTCTCTCCATAGTCTTGTTCCTTTTGATTGTTATACTCCTTGATTGTAATCATGGCCTTGGCCAGGTGTTTGTATACCATCACGCGGCTGATGCCTATCTGGTCGGCAATCTCCTGGTACTTCATGCCGTTGATATGCCTCATGCGAAACACCAATAAGGTCTGTTCCGTCAGATGCTGCTTTGCGTAGGCCATGATTTTCTGAAGCCGTTGCTCAACAGTAGCATAGGAAAAAGCGTCATCGTCTGTCACCATGTTCTGCTTCATCTCCAGCGTATAGGCCTGCTCAAACTTAGCCCTTACATCCTTGTGCTCCAGCAGATTCAGGCAGCGGTTCCTGACACTCGCCATCAGATAGCCCTCCATGTTCTTAGGCAGTATGTCGGTGTTCATCAGCGTGGCAAACACCTCGCTCACCACGTCGCGCGATTCCTCGTCGTCGTAGAGCATCCGCATAGCCAACCGTATCATTGAGCCATAGTGCTGCCGGAACAATATTTCTATCTCTTCTTTCTTCATTCTATTATTATAGACAGGAAAAGAGGTGGAAAAGATAACCTAAATACAAACTTTTTTTTGCAAAGAATTCTGCCAAGTCAAAAAAAAAGTGGTTAGCTACACTTTTTTGCGGAAACGTCTACGCAATTAAGAATAATTTAGTAACTTTGCAGCCAACTTATAGAAGTAACGAAAGCAGAAATGCGCAATAATAGACTACAAACCACAGCGCCATCACTGCCCAGAAGCAGGATACTCATGTCGCTGCTGCTGACAGTGATGACTTCCGCCAGCCCCATGGCGGTTGCCGCCCGTCAACAGGCCGATGCCGACACCACACGGATAGCCAGCGAGCAACGGCTCGGCGAGGTGGTGGTCAGCGCCCAGGGTCCCACGCAGCGCGTGGGCAGCGTGCAGATAGGTGCTGAGCAGTTGCAGCTTAAGGAGCTGAAGAGTGCCCCGTCGCTGTTCGGCGAGCAGGATATTATCAGGCAGGTACAGCTTTTGCCCGGCGTGAAGCAGGAGAGCGAGGCTTCGAGCGGATTCCAGGTGAGGGGCGGCACGTCGGTACAGAACCAGATTCTCTACGACGATGCCTCTGTCTACAATGCCGGCCATGTGGGCGGACTCTTCTCGGCGTTCAACGCCGAGGCCATTGCTGCTGCCACCCTCTACAAAGGTGCTGCGCCGGCACAGTTCGGCGGTGCCTCGTCGGCGGTGCTCGACATGACGGCACGCACAGGCAGCAGACAGCGCCTGCGTGGCATGGCCAGCATAGGGCTGCTTTCGGCAAAGGGAGCCATTGAGGGGCCAATAAGGAAAGACAAGGGCGGCTTCCTGCTCTGCGCACGCCGCTCGTACATGGACGTCTTCCTGAGGCAGACCAAGGACTTCCGCGACAACACCATGTACTTCTACGACATTAACGCCAAGGCCGACTACCAGCTCTCTCCGCGCGACCAGCTGCTGCTGTCGTTCTTCACGGGCACCGACCACATAGTAATGGACGACATGGTGGACATGCGCTGGACCAACCTCACCGCCTCGCTGCGGTGGATACACCAGCTGTCGGCCACAGCACATTCGCAGACCACCCTGCTCCACTCCACCTACAAGACCGACAACGGCTTCGACCTGCTGGGCATGAACTTCGCCTACACAGGCCACATCCGCCAGACAGGCCTGCACCAGAACTTCCACCTGCCCATAGGCCGCCACACTATAGACGCTGGCCTGCAGTCGATGCTGATGAGCGTGAAGTCGGGCGAATGGCAGCAGATGAACCTGCACGAGCGCGAGCAGCGCCGTGCATGGGACGCCAATGTGTGGGTGAACGACATTATCCGCCTCAGCCCGCAGTGGCAGCTGTCGGCCGGCGTCAGGATGAACATATTCTCGGCCTTGGGAGGCTCCCCCTACTACGAGCTTGACGAGCAGGGCGAAATCATAAGCCTGATGAAACCAGAGAGCAGCGAGATGGTGAAGACCTACGTCACTCCCGAGCCGCGCCTGAGCCTCACCTACCAGCCCACGCCGACGCTAAGCGTCAAAGCCGGCTACAGCCGCTCGTCGCAGAACATCCACGCCCTTAGGAACCAGAGCACGTCGACCCCCTTCGACCGCTACACCCTGTCGAGCAACATCACCCGCCCCGAGACGGCTCACCAGCTGAGCGCCGGAGTGTTTGCCATGACACCCACTGGCAGCTACGACCTTTCGTTAGAGGGTTACTACCGCCGGGTGAGCGACGTGCTCGACTACCGCGACGGCAAGGGCTTCAGCTCAGAGATAGAGATTGAGCGCCTTGTCTTAGGCGGCAAAGGGCGAAGCTATGGCCTTGAGCTATGCCTGAGAAAGAACAGCGGCCGCCTGACAGGATGGCTGGCGTACACGCTGTCGTGGTCGGAGACGAAAATAGACGGTGTGAATCAGGGACGGTGGTACTGGGCGTCGAACGACCGACGCCACGACCTTGACCTTGTGGTAGCATACAAGCTCTCAAACCGCTGGGTGCTCAACGCCACATGGATATACTATTCAGGACAGGCTTTCACCGCCCCCAGCGGCAAGTACCTGTTAGAAAACGACTGGGTGTACTACTACTCTGAGCGCAACGGATACCGAACACCTTCCACCCACCGCCTCGACGTGGGAGCAATACGCACCACACGCACACCGAAGACAGGCACCGTGAGGGAGTGGGCGTTCGGCATATACAACCTCTACAACCGCTACAACCCCTTCCTCATAAGCTTCGAGGACAGCGAGGACGGAGCCAGGACAAAGGCCAAGAAATACAGTCTCTTCGGCATCGTGCCATCAGTATCCTACACCGTGAAGTTCTAAAGACAACGACATGAGCATGACAAAGCACAACATACTGGCAACCACGCTGTGGGCACTGCTGACACTTACCGCCACCACAGCCTGCGAGCACGAAATGGACATTGACTACCACCAGTCGGAGCCGCGCTACGTGGTGGAAGCCTCGCTCACCGAGGAAATGACGCAAGTCCACATCACCAGCACGCGCCCCATGAGCGGCGGCAACACAGAGGAATACATAAGCGACGCCCAGGTGGTGGTGACAGGCGACGACGGCACCCGCGACACGGCCATATACGCCAACAAAGGCTACTATCTGGCTGCCACAAGGGGCATAGCAGGACACACGTATAAGTTAGAGGTGAATGCCGGCGGGCAGAGGTTCACCTCCACGTCGACCATGCAGCGCAAGCCCGTGATGAGCCAGTGCCGCTTTGTGTGGAAGAAGATAATGTCGCTGAAGATGCTGTTCATAGACCTGAAAATTGAGGACTTTGCCAACGAGACGAACTACTACTACGTGCACGTCTACCGCAATGACTACAGCTACCGCTGGGCGGTGATACGCGACAATGGCAACCCCGACGGAGACCTGCAACAGCTGTTCAGCTGCTGCACCGACGAGAACCTGAACAAGGAAGGCAGCTCAGAGGCAGACACCGACGTGATGTGCGAGGGCGACCGCATACGCTTGGAGATAAGGGCTATCGACCGCCGCGCCTACGACTACCTTGCGTCGATGGAGCGGATGTCGAGCACCGGCACCAACCCCATTGACAACTTCGACGGCGGCTGCTTAGGCTATTTCTCAGCCTACAGCCAGCTAACCCGCTACTTTGTGTTCAGAGAGAAGAACATAGAGGAAGATGAATAGGGGTCACTGCCTGAGCAGGGTGACGGTGATGCGGCTGTGGCTCTCCTCGTCCTTGTAGCTCAGGGTAAGCGAACGCTCGGCCACCGACATCACCTCGCACAACAGGCGACGGGTAACATCGCCGACAGTGTCGCGGTAATAAAGGGTGACGGAATCGTCTGAGGCCGAATATGTGCCGCCATCGGTGCTGCCGTCGGGCAGGACAACGGTGAAAAGGCCATCGGCAGTGAATGTCACTTGCTGCAGGTTGATGACAGTGCCTTCGGGCACGTTGACGCCCTCAACGCTGTAGCTGTCGAGAGTCCATGAGCCGACAATGACCTCGGCGGTATTGAGCTTGTCGTCGCTGCTGCACGACGAGAGCACTCCGAAAACCGTCAGCATAAGCAGCAGGGCTGAGAAGATACGGATATGTTTCATAGATGTTTCTGTTTTGCGCCTGCAAACTTACACAAAAAAAACGAAAGCCACGCCTATAATGAGATAAAAAATAGGCAAAAGAGAGTAAAAAACGATTAATTAACATACACAAGAGCATGATTAAGAACATGAAAACAACCAGAATCATGGCGATGGCAGCCCTGATGACAGCTACGCTGACCAACGCCAACGCACAGCTCAACGGCAACGGCTACTACCGTGTGCTGAACGCTGAGACAGAACGCTACCTGACACTTACCAACGACAGGCTTGGCAACAGCCTGGCGGCGGCATTCACCGCCCTGGTCACCGTCAGGGGCTTCGACAACGTGGTTAACGACCCCGCCTCCATACTCTACATACGTTCGGCAGGCGGAAACAATTACGACATCGTGGCCCAGGGCGTTGACTCATACGTGCTCGCCGAAGGCTACCATGTAAAGATAGCAAGCGCAGGCAGCAACACCTACAACTGCTATGCCAGCGACCCCGTCCTGGGCGTGGTGTCGTACTACCTCGGAGACAATGTGAAAGAGGGCAGCGTCAAGAGCCAGGCCGACACCGACGGTTCGGCGCGAAAATGGTACATACTGCCTGTGAACACAGAGGCAGACAAGTGCTTCGGATTCAAACCCGAAGTTGACGACAACTCAGGATATTACTACACCACCTGCTACGCATCGTTCCCCTTCAGACCCGTCGACGACATCAAGGTGTACTACGTGGACGAGATGGCAGACGGCTACGCCCTGATGCGCGAGATAACAGGCGATGTGCCCGCAGCCACGCCAGTGATTATACGCTGTTCGTCGAAAAACCCGTCGCAAAACCGCGCAATGCCCCTTGCCTCGTCGTCGGCAACCGTCAGCGGCAACCTGCTCAGCGGAGTATACTTCAACAAGACCACCAGCGCCAACCCCAACTACACCCCATACGACATGAACACCATGCGAGTGATAGGCGAAACGTCGGGCGACGTGGCCATGACCACGTCGAACATCTTCCGCCTGCCGGCAAACAAGGCGTACCTGCCCGTCACTTCCGGCGAGGCAGACAACATAAGGCTCATCACCCACGAGGAGTATGAGAAGTTGCACCCGGAGGCAGAAAAGCCCGTCACCGTTACGGCATACAACGTGGTACGCTACTACGGCGAGGAGAACCCCTCGCTCGCCTTCACAACGGCCGGAGGCACACTCAAAGGAATGCCGGAGGTGACATGTGAGGCCACTGCCACATCGCCGGTGGGAGAATACCCCATCACCTTCAAGACCGGCACCGTAACCAACAATCAGGTAACCTTCGTCGAGGGCACTCTCACCGTGCTGCCAGCAAGGCTTAGTGCACGCCTCAGCGATGCTTACCGCCTCGAGGGGCAGGACGACCCTGAATGGGAGTTTACCTACTCTGGATTCGTGAACAATGAGGACGAGAGTGTCATCACCACGAAACCCACAGTGGAGACCACTGCCATCAAGGACAGCCCCGCAGGAGTGTACGAGGCATACGGCACCGGCGGCGAGGCTGCCAACTATGAATTTGCATACAACACGGCCACATTCGAGGTGTACAGCAAGACCATCACTGCCAACAGCTACACCCGCGAGTATGGCGAGGAAAACCCTGCATTTGATTACTCGCCCGTGCAGCCCAAGGGCACTCCTGAGTTGTCGTGCAAAGCCACAGAAGACTCACCAGTAGGCACTTACACCATTCTGCTCAACCAAGGCACCATACCAGTGGACGGCATTGAATATGTGGAAGGCACTCTCACCATCACCCCGGCAGAGCTGACGGTAACCGTGGCCGACGAAGAGATAGAGATGGGCGAGGAGATACCAGCCTTCAAGCTCTCGTATGAAGGATGGAAGAACGGCGAAGACGAAAGCGTGCTCGACAAGAAGCCCACGGCAACCACCGAGGCAACAGCGGAAAGCGCCATGGGCGACTACCCGATAACCATCAGCGGCGGCGAGGCAAAGAACTACACCTTCAGATACATACCCGGCAACCTGCACGTGAAAGAGTCGTCAGGCATTGCCAACATCGAGGCCGACGGCAAGATCTACGATGTCTACACTCTTGGCGGACAGCTCGTGGCACGCAAGAAGACCGTCAGCCAGCTGCCGGAGGGTGTCTACCTGCTCCGCAGCATCGCTGCCGGAAGCACTGCCAAGGCAAAGAAAGTGGTGGTGTCAGCAAGATGATTCATGGACAACTAACCAATAACTATTATGTTCAGCAAAGAAACCTATATCAAGCGCAGGGCAGAGCTGAAGAAGCTCGTGGGAGAAGGAGTCATAGTGCTCTTCGGCAACAACGAGTCACCCTGCAACTATCCTGCCAACGGCTACACCCCGTTCCGCCAGGACTCTACGTTCATCTATTACTTCGGACAACACCGCGACGGGCTGGTGGGAGTAATCGACATTGACAACGACGAGGAATGGCTCATCGGCGACGACATCGACATCGAGGACATTGTGTGGATGGGATTCGTGCCGTCGGTGGCCGACCTCGCTGCGGAGGTGGGTATCAGCAAGACCGCCCCGATGGCGCAGCTCAGTAAGGTATGTAGCGATAGTACCGCGACAAACAGGACCGTCCATTTCCTGCCGCCCTACCGCCACGACACCAAAATCCAGATCATGGACCTCACGGGCATACACCCCTCGAAGCAGAAAGAGGCCGCCTCGCTGCCGCTGATAAAGGCTGTGGTGAAGATGCGCGCCACGAAGAGCGCCGAGGAGATTGCATACATCGAGGCTGCATGCGACGTGGGCTACGTCATGCACACCACCGCCCAGATGCTGATAAAGCCCGGAGTCACCGAGCGCTTCGTGGCCGGACAGGTGGATGGCATAGCCCGCTCGTTAGCACAGGGCAACAGCTTTGGAACCATCTTCTCGCAGCACGGCGAGATTATGCACGGCTCACCGTCGGACACCATGCTGGAAGACGGCAGACTGGTGCTCTGCGATGCCGGATGCGAGCTTAACGACTACTGTTCCGACCACACGCGAACCATGCCGGTAAACGGCCACTTCAGCCAGCGTCAGTCGGAAATCTACAGCATTGTGGAGGAGTGTCACGACTACGTGCTCAAGGTGGCTAAGCCCGGAGTGAAGTACCAGGACGTACACTTCGCCGTATGCCGCCTGATGACAGAGAGGCTGAAAGAGCTCGGACTCATGAATGGCGACACGGACGAGGCCGTAAGAGCCGGAGCACACGCCATGTTCCTGCCACACGGACTGGGGCACATGATGGGCATGGACGTACACGACATGGAAGGCCTGGGACAAATCTACGTAGGCTTTGACGACGAGACGCGCCCCAACCTCGAGCAGTTCGGCACCAACTGCCTCCGCATGGGCCGCCGTCTGGAGCCAGGCTTTGTGGTCACCGACGAGCCGGGCATTTACTTCATACCACACCTCATTGACCTGTGGCGCAGCGAGAACCACTGCGCCGACTTCCTGAACTTCGACCGCATAGAGGAGTACAAGGACTTCGGAGGCATACGCATCGAGGACGACCTGCTCATCACCTCCGACGGCTGCCGCTTCCTCGGACAGAAGCGCATACCCTACCATCCTGCTGAGCTCGAGGCCTTCATGGCCAAATAAAACGACAACTATGACAACTAAGACAACAGGCTACGCACAGAAACCTAAAGAAAAAAGTTGTCTTAGTTGTCAAGGTTGTCGCTAAACAAGAACATAATTGTTGTATTTAATAAAAGCATAATGAAAAGAATCGTTACTTTTGCACTCATGGCCATAGTGGTCGTCAGTGCCGGCGCAGCCAAGAAGAAGGAGGCGTCCAAGAACCAGAACAAGCCAGTGTTCACAGTAGTGAAGGAGAACCCCATCACCTCCATCAAGGACCAGAACCGCTCTGGCACCTGCTGGGACTACAGCACCATCAGCTTCTTCGAGGCCGAGATACTGAAAGCCACAGGCAAGACCTACGACCTCTGCGAGTCGTTCGTTGCCAACAAGACCTATATGGACCGTGCCATACAGGTGGTGCGCTACCACGGCGACTGCCAGTTCGCTCAGGGCGGCTCTGCCGAGGACGTGCTCGCAACCATGAAGAAGTACGGCATCTGCCCCGAGGACGCGATGCCATTCCCCGGCTCGCTCTACGGCGACTCTCTCAACAACTTCAATGAGTTCTTCTCGCTGCTCGAGCCATACGTGGCTGCCGTTGCTAAGAGTTCTGCAAAGAAAATCTCCAGCCAGTGGAAGGTTGGCTTGCAGGGAATTCTCGACGCATACCTCGGCAAATGCCCTGAGGAGTTCGAATATGAGGGCAAGACCTACACACCGCAGAAGTTCGTAAAGAGCCTCGGCATCAACCTCGACGACTACGTGTCCATCACCAGCTACACACACCACCCCTTCTACACCACCTTCGCCGTTGAGGTGCAGGACAACTGGCGCTTCCCGCTCAGCTACAACCTGCCTATGGACGAGATGATGCAGGTCATAGACAATGCCGTAAACGAGGGCTACACCATTGCCTGGGGCGGCGACGTGTCGGAAGACGGGTTCACGCGCAAGGGACTGGCATACGCCATCGACACCAAGCAGACACAGAGCCTGGCTGGCAGCGACATGGCCAAGTGGCTGAAGCTGGACAAGCAGAAGAAAACCAACATCATAGACTCCTTGGGCTACAAGGTGCCCGAGGTGGTGGCCACGCAGGAGATGCGCCAGGAGCGCTTCGACAACTGGGAGCTTACCGACGACCACGGCATGCTCATCTACGGCATTGCCAAGGACCAGGCCGGCAAGGAATACTATATGGTGAAGAACTCTTGGGGAGAGAGCGGCGACTACAAGGGCATCTGGTACATGACCAAGACCTTCATTGCAGCCAACACCATGGACTTCCTCATCAACAAGAACGCCATCCCCGCCAACATACGCAAGAAGCTGGGTCTGTAAGCCTCGCGCGCGCATACATTATATAATATGTATACCAGCTTGCCGCCAAGGCAACATGTCATAAACGCAAATGGCCTCCCAACTGGGAGGCCATTTGTGTTGTATTGCTTATTTCTTTTCTGCTTTGTCTGTCTTCTTGGCTTCTGCCTTCTTGGCTGGCTTGTAGCGCTTGTTCAGTCCGTTTATCACGTCTTGGGTAATGTCGTAGCGGCTGTCAGCCCATAGGATATTGTCGCCGGCCTTCGAGAGCACCATGTCATAGTGCTTGTCGGCAATGTATGCGGCAAGGAAGTGGCTGAGAGAGTCGCGAAGAGCCTCATTGAACTCCTGCGTCTCCTTGGCAAGCTCGCCCTCAAGGCGTGCCTGCAGCTCCTGCAGGTCGCGCTGCTGGCGCTCAATGGCAGCCTGCACGCCCTCTGCCTGCTCACGGCTCTGGAAACCGTTGTTGGCAAGCTTCTGCTGGAAATTGTTAACGGCAGCCTGAAGCTGGTTGCCCTTCTGCGTCAGGGTGTTGCGGGCATTGTTGCTCTTCTTCTCAAGTGTAACGCTGTAGTCCTTGGCAAAGTTGTACTGCGTCATCAGTGAGTCTACCTCGACATATGCAATCTTGAGACCATTGGTAGAGTCGTTCTTGCCGGAAACAGGTTTGTCGTCCATCTTTGGACTGGCATTGTTGCACGAAACCATCAAAGCTGCGATGGCCAGTACGCTAACGATGTAGTTTTTCATCTTAAAAAAGTATTTTTTATTTGTTATCTGTTCGTTCACTGACGGCATACTTGCTTTTCCTGCGCATCTCGCGGTCCTGATCCATCACACAATGTATACCACGCTCACGCATGGCTTCACTGTCGTGGATATGCTGCGAAGCGAAACTGCCATTCTTGCGCAAAATCACCTTTATGCACAAAAATACCATTGCTATAGCAATTATTAACGTGGTAGATAGCAGTATTTCCATCTTTTTTATTACTTTTGCGGGTGCAAAGGTACGAATAAAAAATCAAACAATAAACATTAAACACAAAAAATACCGTAAAATGAGTAAAAGTGACTTAAAGCCCGCTGCCGTGTTCAAGCAGTTTGCAAAGATTAACACCATTCCGCGCCCATCGAAGCACGAGGAGAAGATGATTGAATACCTCAGGAACTGGGGCGAGAGCAGGGGATTGTCCACCACTGTCGACGAGACGGGCAACGTAATCATACGCAAAGAGGCCACGCCCGGAATGGAAGACCGCAAGACGGTGATAATGCAGAGCCACATGGACATGGTGTGCGACAAGCTTGTAGACGTGGAGTTCGACTTCAACAACGACCCCATCCAGACCTACGTGGACGGAGAGTGGCTCAAGGCTAAGGGCACCACACTGGGTGCCGACGACGGCATAGGCTGTGCCATAGAGCTGGCCATACTCGATGCCGACGACATTGAGCACGGCCCTATTGAGTGCGTCTTCACCCGCGACGAGGAGACGGGACTGTCGGGAGCCGAGGGCATGAAGGCCGGCTTCATGACGGGCGACTACCTCATCAACCTCGACTCCGAGGACGAGGGCGAGATCTTCGTCAGCTGCGCCGGCGGCCGCAACACCCAGGCCAAGTTCACCTTCACCCGCCAAGATGCCCCCAAGGGCTCGTTCTTCATGCGCGGACAGCTGAAAGGCCTTGTCGGCGGGCACTCTGGCGACGACATCAACAAGAAGCGGGCCAATGCCATCAAGATACTGGCACGCTTCCTGTTCAATGAGATGCGCAAATACGAGGGTGTGTGCCTGGCACAGTTCCATTCCGGAAAACTGCACAACGCCATCCCCCGCGACGGTGAGTTCATCATTGCCGTACCCAACGACGTTAAGGAGAATGTGCGCGCCGACTGGAACGTGTTCGCCTCAGAGGTGGAAGACGAGTTCCACGTGACAGACACGCAGATGGAGTGGCTCATGGAGAGCTGCGACGAGGAAAAGATTATCGAGCCTCAGGTGGCACGCAACTTTATCTGGGCGCTGCAGGCCGTGGACAACGGCATTTATGCCATCTGCCAGGACGAAGCCCTCGGCGGGATGGTAGAGACGTCAAGCAACATTGCAAGCGTACACACATCGGAAGGAGAAATCAATATCCTGTCGAGCCAGCGCTCAAACGTCATGTCCAACCTCGACAACATGTGCCACACCATCCAGGCCACGTTCGAGCTGGCCGGCGCCGAGGCCATCAGCAGCGACGGATACCCTGCCTGGAAGATGCGCGCCGACTCGAAGCTGACAGAGCTGGTGGTGGACACCTACAAGCAGCTGTTCAAGAAAGACCCGATAGTGCGCGGCATCCACGCCGGACTGGAGTGCGGACTCTTCTCCGAGCGCTACCCGCAGCTCGACATGGTGTCGTTCGGACCCACGCTGCGTTTCGTCCACACGCCCGACGAGCGTTTGCACATCCCCACCGTACAGATGGTGTGGGACCACCTGAAGCTCATCCTAAAGAACATTCCCGGGAAATGAAGTGCCGACATATAATAATAGGTGTAACCCTGATGCTGCTTGCTGCCTGCGGGCAGCAGCACAAGGCGCGCTCGATTGTCGACGACTTCATGGACGAGAACATGAGCGACCAGTCGGCCATCCACGCCGTAGACTATGCCAAGCTCGACTCCACACGACTCATAGGCGACTCGCTGATACAGGCAATGCGGAAGGCTGCCGAAAAGAACAAGCTGTTCAGGCATCCGATAACCTATGCCGAAGGCAACCCTACCCCACTCCTTTTCATCACCCGCGTCGACTATAAGGTAGGCGACAAAGAGTGTCAGGACACATATTATCTTGATGCCGACCTCACAAGGGTCGTTGCCTTCAAAAGCCTTATGGATGAGTAGTCTCGACTACTCATCCATAAGCTTACGGTAGCGTATGCGCTTGGGTTCCTCAAGACCTAAGCGCATTGCTTTATTGTGCTCGTACTCGCTGTAGTTGCCTTCGAAGAAAAACACGTTGCCCTCGCCTTCAAAGGCAAGGATATGAGTGCAGATGCGGTCGAGAAACCAGCGGTCGTGGCTGATGATGACCGCACAGCCGGCAAAGGCCTCCAAGCCCTCCTCCAATGCGCGCAGTGTGTTGACGTCAATATCGTTCGTAGGCTCATCGAGCAGCAGCACATTGCCCTCCTGCTTCAGGGCAATGGCCAGGTGCAGGCGGTTGCGCTCGCCACCCGACAGCACACCGCACTTCTTCTCCTGGTCGGCACCGCTGAAGTTGAATCTGCTGAGGTATGCTCGCACGTTGATGTCCTTTCCGCCCATGCGGATGGTCTCATTGCCCTGGCTCACCACCTGATAGACAGTCTTCTCAGGGGCAATGTCCTTGTGCTGCTGGTCTACGTAGCTCAGCTTCACGGTCTCGCCCACGCTGAACGTACCGGCGTCGGCCTGCTCCATACCCATGATAAGGCGGAAGAGCGTGGTCTTGCCTGCGCCGTTGGGACCAATCACACCCACGATGCCGTTGGGCGGCAGAACGAAGTTGAGGTTGCTGAACAGGGGCTTCTCAGGAAATGCCTTCGACACCCCTTCTGCCTCAATCACCTTGTTGCCTAATCGCGGGCCGTTGGGTATGAATATCTCAAGCTTCTCCTCCTTCTGCTTCTGCTCCTCGTTGAGCATCGTCTCATACGAGTTCAGACGTGCCTTACCCTTGGCATGACGGGCCTTGGGAGCCATGCGCACCCACTCCAACTCGCGCTCCAGGGTCTTGCGGCGCTTCGAGGCGGTCTTCTCTTCCTGTGCCAGGCGCTGGCTCTTCTGCTCCAGCCACGACGAGTAGTTGCCCTTCCAGGGTATGCCCTCGCCACGGTCCAGCTCAAGAATCCACTCTGCCACGTCATCGAGGAAATAGCGGTCGTGGGTTACGGCAATCACCGTACCCTCATACTGCTGGAGATGCTGCTCCAGCCAGTCTATCGACTCGGCATCCAAGTGGTTCGTAGGCTCGTCGAGCAGCAACACGTCGGGCTTCTGCAGCAGCAGGCGGCAGAGGGCCACGCGGCGGCGCTCACCGCCACTGAGGTTGGTGACAGGCCAGTCGCCCGGCGGACAGTTGAGCGCAGCCATGGCACGGTCGAGCTTCGAGTCCATGTTCCATGCGTCTGTGGCATCGATGGTGTCCTGCAGCTCTGCCTGGCGGGCCATCAGCATTTCCATCTTGTCTGGGTCTTCATAAAATTCGGGCAAACCGAATTTCACGTTAATGTCATCGTATTCGGCCAGCGCGTCGTAGACATGCTGCACGCCCTCCATCACGTTCTCCTTTACAGTCTTTGCCTCGTTCAGCGGAGGGTCCTGTGGCAGGTAGCCCACCGAATAGCCCGGACTCCACACCACCTGGCCCTGGAACTGCTCGTCGAGTCCTGCAATGATTTTCATCAGCGTAGACTTACCTGCGCCGTTGAGTCCTATGATGCCAATCTTTGCCCCATAGAAGAAACTGAGGTAAATGTTCTTGAGCACTTGTTTCTGGTTCTGCTGGATGGTCTTGCTCACTCCCACCATCGAGAAGATAACTTTCTTGTCGTCTGTCGTTGCCATATTTTTTTAAACGGTTAGTTCTTGTATCCCCGGAGCAGGCGGTCGATAGCCTTGTCGAGCGTCTCCGTAGGCTCAATGATATTGTATTCGCGCCAGAAGTCGGCGTCGCGGAAATAGTCCACCTTGTCGTAGAAAGCATCGCGAGAGTCGAACGACTGCCGCCCTGATATTGGCCGCTCACCGTCGGCCGTTGCCCTGCGGTCGGTGACAGCCAGCTCACAGGTGGCCGTAAACGACGTGGCGAAGAGCCTGCGACGCCAGTCGCAGTTGAAGCGGAACCTCGTGCGCACATAGCTCAGGCGGCAACGGCCGTCGGCAGCCATGCGGTAGTCTACCAAGAGCGACAGCTCACGGGGGCGGAAGCGCAGGCCTGCGGGCTTTCTCACCAGCATCAGCCTCGTAGCCTTCTCACGGTTGCTCATGTCAAGGTCAAGCTCTGCCCTTGTGAAGGCAAGCGTCTCGCAGTCTATGTACAGGTTGCCGTGGTAGAGGGCGTATGGTGCCGAGGCGTCGCTGCGAGGGTCAATCCTCACCACGAACTGCTGGCGGTCGGCAATTGTCTGCGGCGGCAACAGCTTGAAGTCGTAGTATGACAGCTCCTCGGCATTGAGAAGCAGCTCGGCGTTCTTAACAATGTCGAGCTGCACGGGCTGAACGGGGCCGCCAGTGACTTTGACGCTGAGAGTGTCGCCGCGCTTGGGACTGAGCAGACGGCGACCCTTGCGGATGGCTACGCGGTCGCGATGCGAAGACTGTCGGCCATAGTCGCTCTTGAACATGTCTACCACACCCTCAGCCACATAGATGTAGTGCTGACGCTTCATGGCCGTCTCGCGGTAGAAGCAGGCCGACAGCTCGCCGCTGCTGCTGTAGTTGCTGGCTATGCGGCTTATGGCAAGCGACACCAGGTCGCGGGGGTTGCCCGTCCACACCGTCACCTCGCGCAACTGCACCATCGATGGTTTCAACTTTATGTCAAGGGTTGCGCCGCTGACAGGAACATGCTCCATACTATAGCCAATGTGCGACACCACCACGCTGACTATCTTGCGGTCGCTCTTCAGCGTGAACCGCCCGTCGTCGTTGGTGACCACGCTCTCTGCCGCCTCAATACCGGCAGTGCCAGCTGGTGCTTCACACATGGCCTGCACACTGACATGAGCCAGCCTGTGGCCGGTCTTCAAATCACTAACCACACCGCCAACCACTTTCAGCTGAGCCTGCACAGGCAGCACTGACAGGAGCATCAGAAATAAAACAGTCAGTTTTCCCATCCTTTCAATCGTTTAAAGGGTTACGTTGGCAAAGATACGAAATAATGCCGACATGACAAAACTTTTTTGGAAAAATATTTGAAAGTGGGAATATATCTGGAGTCAGGAAAAATGTACTGACTTGCATTTGAGCGGAATACGGGAATCGAACCCGCCTCCCAGGCTTGGGAAGCCCGTGCACTACCGATGTGCTAATTCCGCAATGATAAAGAATACTGACAATTCCTTTGAGCCGATACCCGGACTCGAACCGGGGACCCACGCATTACGAATGCGTTGCTCTACCAACTGAGCCATATCGGCAATTCAGGGCTACAAGACAGTCCTTTCGTCTTTTGCGGGTGCAAAGATATACATTTTTTCGTTCACAAGCAAATTTTCCTACTTCTTTTTTTTATGAGGCATGTGTTTTTTTGCTTTTTTGATTGTTTCTGGTTAACCGAAACTACTCAGCCACCCCCATAAAGAGGACAAAAATCTCTATGATAGGCTCAATCCGCGCTCTTTGTCGCGTACCTACGAGGCACGCCTTTTTCCTTGCACCTTCATTCCAGCCATTTCGCCATACCTACGACATGGCTGTATGGCTGGCTACTCCTATCATGCCCCTCTGGGGCATTCTCACCTGACACGCGCGTAAGAGAAGACACATAGGAACGCGGGCGACCTCGCCCGCCCCGCTGACACATCCACTTGCTCGCGCGTACGACATGGAACAGATAGGTTGTCTTGGTTGTTTAGATTGTCGTATTTTGGTTCATAAAAAAGGCGTGAAAACACATGCCTGATGAGGAGTGGCACTTTACGATCGTAAAGTGGCACTTAATTTCAAAAAAGTGCCACTTTAGCTCCGTAAAGTGCCACTCTACGGATGAGGCCTCGATCATGTCCGCAAAGCCGCATAGACTCGGACATACATGAAGTAAGTCCCTACGACAAATAGATGTTCCCTTTAGAATTTGTAGTCTATGCCAAGACCTATGACGTTGTTGGTGCGAGAGTAGGTCTCTGTGCCGTATGACGTTTGCTTCTCGTAGTCGCTGTAGATGGTGATGAAGTAACCGGCGTTGAGACGAAGTTTATCGCTGATGTTCCAGGCACCGCCAAGTCCCACGCTATAGCTGTCGCATGCAAACGAGGTGTTCTGCTGGTAGCCGTCGGAGAGTCCGTAGTCGGTGCGCTGACCACCACAGCTTACGGTGAACTTGTCGTTGATGTCGTACTCCACGCCTGCCAGGAACTCGTGTGTGCCGTGAGTAAGCTCTTTCTGTCGGTCGCCGCCCATCTTGGCGTTTTTGTCGTCGAAGAAGTGATATTCGAGGGTTGCGCGGAGCTTTGGCGTGAACTCATAGCCGGCAGCCACGGAGAGCAATGCAGGCATGTCGTAGCGTGTGCGCACCCCATCCTCGTAGGGAGCAGTATAGTCACTGAACCCACCGCCCAATTTCTGCTGTATGCCTTGGCCTATGGCGCTGGCCTGGTCTACGGTGATGGCACCTGCCATCACCAGTTGTGTCAATGGGTTTGTAACCATTTCGTCTGTATTCAGGCCAGTCTCCAATACGTTGGTGTCGTTCTTTGGATTTACCTTTGTACGAAACTCGTAGCGTGCCGACAGCGTAAGAGGACCTTTGTGGAAATCAGCACTGACCATGGGGGTGAATCCCCAGCCCTTCTGATCTACATCCAGCAGGAGCTTGGCAAGTGTTCCCTTGGTGGCGTGATTGCCGGCAATCACGTGGCCGCGGTAGTAGCCGTCGTAGTAGTTTGCACGCACACCTACAGCTGCCGACAAGCAGTCTATAAGCTTATAGGTGAAGTTCAGCTGTCCACCATATATATATTGTTTGCCCTTCATCTCAGCGTCAATGGTGTACTGGTCGGGAGTGATGGGGGGTATGGCTCCTCCTGTTACCGACGACAAGCCGCCAGTGAGGTCGGTGATGGTTTTGTTGATAAGCACGTTGAACATGGGCACGCCCTTGTCGTACTTCACAAAGCCGCCGCTGCCCACGATGCCGATCATGGTGCTGAGTGCCCAGCGGCCTTTCTTGTAACTGGCGAAGAGGGCGGGCACTATGGGTGCAGAGGCCTTGCCGTCGTACTTAGTGTCGCCCAAGGTGATGTCGCGGTTCTGCCAGGGCTTCTGGAAGTCGAGCGACATCTGGAAGCCGTCGTAGCCCCATGCTAGTCCGGCAGGGTTGCTGTAGGCGGCGTCAATTTCCATCGATGCCCCGCGAGCCATCATACGGTCGAAGGCAATGTGATAGTTTGTGTTTGTCATCAAACCGCCTGCGTGTGCCAACAGAGTGTTTGCCATCAGCGCAAAGGCGATAAACAAGTGTCGTTTGTTCATAAGAATAATATTTTAATGGTTATGATTTGTGGCTGCAAAGTTACAACAAAAAATTCAAATAGCGAACAGAAATACCGAAAAAATCACCCAAATCATCTTTTTCCCGCATCGCATGAAGCAGCAGGAGAAAGAACAGACGAGTAACCTAATTGATGGTAATTACAAATAAGGAATTAGCCGACATGTCATTTCTTAAAATTGTCAGTAATTTAAGAATTGAAGTGTTAATCGCAAAGTAGCGTTAACACAAGAAAGAGAAGTGTTAAATTGCGACAAATAAATGCGACAAATTGTCAGTATTTGGATTTTTGCCCTTAAATTTGCAGTGCCAAAAGCGACAGAAACATAACAATAACACTTTAAAAATAACGAAAATGAACATGAAAAAGATTGTAAACATTGCAGTACCGACCTCTTGTCTGGTAGCTGTAGTCTTCTCGGTAGCAGCATTAACGAAAACCAACGCCGCCCCTGCTTCCACACCTGAAATGGCAGCCGTGGCCTCAATGCCGGCAGGCCAGCCTGTTGACCTGACATACGCAGCAGAGCGCTCGCTGCCGTCGGTTGTGTATATCAAGAACACCCAGAACTCCAAGGTGCAGACCGTGGAGTACAACGACCCGTTCGAGGACTTCTTCAGCGACCCCTTCGGCGGGTTCTTCGGCCGCGGCAATGGCGGCACCCGCAAGCGCCAGGTTCAGACGCCTAAGCGCACAGCAGCCGGTTCGGGCGTGATTATCTCTGCCGATGGATACATTGTCACCAACAACCACGTGGTAGACGGGGCCGACGAGCTGACCGTAACGCTCAACGACAACAAGGAGTTCTCTGCACGCATAATCGGTGCCGACGCCACCACCGACCTTGCCCTCATCAAGATTGACGGCAAGCAGCTGCCCGCCATCCAGATTGCCAACAGCGACCAGGTGAAGGTTGGCGAATGGGTACTGGCTGTGGGCAACCCTCTCGGACTCAACAACACAGTAACGGCAGGCATAGTGTCGGCAAAGGCCCGCACCATGGGACAGGGAGTGTCGTCGATGATACAGACCGACGCCGCCATCAACCAGGGTAACTCTGGCGGTGCACTCGTCAACACACGCGGCGAGCTGATAGGCATCAACGCAATGATATACTCGCAGACAGGCTCCAACATAGGCTACGGCTTTGCCATCCCCACGGCTATTATGAATAAGGTGGTGGACGACATCAAGCAGTATGGCACCGTGCAGCGCGCCATGATAGGCATTTCCGGCAGCGATGTCAACGCCTATGTGGACAGCGAGAAGGAGAAAGGCAACGAAATAGACCTCGGAACAATGGAGGGCATCTACGTGGGAGAGATTGTGGAAGGCGGTGCCGCTGAGGACGCAGGAATGAAGAAGGGCGACGTGATTACCCATATCGACGGCCAGAAAGTGACCAAGTTCGGAGAGCTGCAGGGCATCATTGCACAGAAGCGCCCGGGCGACAAGGTGACCGTCAACTACCTGCGCAACAAGAAGAAAAACACCATCACCCTGACGCTGAAGAACCAGCAGGGCAACACCAAGGTGGTGAAAAATGCCGACCTCGACGTGCTCGGAGGCACATTCCGCGCCATCACCGACCAGCAGAAAGAGCAGCTGAACATTGGCTACGGCCTTGAGGTGATGAAGGTGAGCGGAGGCAAGCTGAAAGATGCCGGAATAACCAAGGGATTCATCATACAGCGTGCCAACGACCAGAGCATCAAGTCGATAGAAGACCTGCAGAATGTGGTAAAGGAAGCTTCCACATCCAAGGAGCCTGTGATCTACGTGCAGGGCATCTACCCCACGGGCAAGAAAGGCTACTTCGCTGTTCCTCTGCAGAACGACTGATGCAACTCTTTAGATTCAGGACTTGAAGCTTGAGGCTTGAGGCTTGGGTTTTGAGGAAGATAACGTGTGCCAACGTTAAAAAAACTCAAAACTCAAATCTCAAGCCTCTAATCTCGAATTATATTATTACCTTTGCAGGAATCTAACCAAGAACACTGCCATGAGACAACTGAAGATAACCAAATCTATTACTAACCGCGAAAGTGCTTCGCTCGACAAGTACCTGCAGGAGATAGGCCGCGAGGAGCTGCTTTCAGTAGAGGAAGAAGTGGAGCTGGCCGCTCGCATACGCAAGGGCGACAAAAAGGCGCTGGAGCGCCTGACAAGGGCCAATCTTCGGTTTGTGGTAAGTGTGGCAAAGCAGTATCAGAACCAGGGCATGAGCCTGCCAGACCTCATCAACGAGGGCAACGTGGGGCTGATACGTGCCGCAGAGCGGTTCGACGAGACAAGGGGCTTCAAGTTCATATCGTATGCCGTGTGGTGGATAAGGCAGTCAATACTCCAGGCACTGGCAGAGCAGGGCCGCATTGTCAGACTGCCGCTCAACCAGGTGGGGTCGGTGAACAAGATAAACCGAATGCTCACCAAGTTCGAGCAGGAGAACGAACGACGCCCATCGATAGAGGAGATTTCGGAAAAGACCGACCTGCCGCAGGACAAGGTGGACGAGGCCATGAGGGTAAGCAACTGGCACATATCCATGGATGCCCCCTTTGCCGACGGCGAGGAAAACTCGCTGCTTGACGTGCTCATCAACCACGACTCACCCATGGCCGACCGCGAGCTTGTGGTGGAATCGCTGAAGGAAGAGATACGACAGGCACTGAAAGTGCTTACAGAGCGCGAGCGCAACATAATCGAGGCGTTCTTCGGTATAGGACAGCCGGAACTGACACTCGAAGAGATAGGCGACAAATTCGGACTCACACGCGAACGGGTAAGACAGATAAAAGAGAAGGCCATAAGGAGACTGAGGACAAGCACCAAGAACAAGATGCTGAAGACATACTTGGGGCAGTAGGACTTACCCTCTACGCTGACAGAGACGGAAGACACATAAACAAGGAAAATGAAGAAAATAACTTATATCATCATGGCAGCAGTGGTGGCAAGCCTGTTCACGGCAACCACTGCCACAGCCAAGGCGGTGGTGGCGAAGGAGATGTACATCTTCGGCTTTGCCGCCTCGTTCAACGACACCATAGTACACTTCACCGACATCCAGCGCGTGGACAGCACGTGGATCGACACAAGGACAGATTTCCTGTTAGGGCGCGACAACTATTCCAACCAGCTGCGCAACTACATTGCCGACAAGCTGAAAATGCCACATCGCACCTGCATCACCATCTATGCCAACAAACGGAGCGACATTGAGAAGAAGTACATCAAGATGATGAAACTCTACAATTCAAGCTACAACAAGTCGAAGAAGAAGAAAAAGAAAAAGGACATACAGGCGCGGGAGTTCGACATAAGATACATCAACCAGAACGAGTTCCACTATTCGCCCATCAACATGAGCCAGATGGCGGAACAGTTGACGGACGAAGCCATAAAGGCCAAGAAGGCAGAAGCGAAAAAGGCCAAGAAAGCCAGGAAACTGAACGAGGCAGAGGCCAAGAAACAGAGAAAAGCCGAGGCCAAGAAGGCTGGAAAAGAAAAGAATGCCAATGGAAGAAAGTAGACTCTTCACCATTGCCGGCCACAGCATAAGGCTGGTATTCACCGATAGCAGTGTCAACAACATGGCACTGCTACCTTCATTTGCGCCCTTTGCCGCCAAGGCCGACACGGCGGCACAAGAGCTGCTGTTCACACTAACCGTCGACGACAGCCTGCGGCCTGCCAAAAACCGCAAGCTGGTAAGGAAGTTCGACACAGGCAACGGCGACACACTCGTCTATCAGCTGTCAGACGGCGGATACCAGTACATTATCCGCGACATCTACGACCGCGACTGCTGCCTGCTCATCTGCGACAGCCGCTTCAGCAACTGCCACTGCGCACTCAACGGCGACTACTCAATGCGCTCCTTCGGGCTGAACGACGCCCTGATGCTCATCTTCGCCTTTGCCGGAAGCTTCCACCACACACTGCTCGTCCACGCCTCGTGCGTGAGCCACAACGGCAAGGCTTTCCCCTTCATTGCCAAGAGCGGCACCGGCAAGAGCACACACTCGTCGCTGTGGATGAAGCATATCGAGGGCACAGAGCTGATGAACGACGACAATCCCGTAGTCACCGTATCACCCGACGGCGAGGTATGGCTCCACGGCTCACCATGGAGCGGCAAGACACCATGCTACCGCAACGTGAAGGCCCCTGTGGGGGCTATGGTACGCATAGAGCGCGCGCCGGAAAACAGGATAGAGAGGCTGAAGACCATCGAAGCCTTCGCCTCGCTGCTGCCTGCATGCTCGTCGATGAAGTGGGACACCATAATATATAATAACCTCTGCGATGCCATAACCCGCATCGTGGAGAAAGTGCCTGTTTACACCCTCTACTGTCTGCCCGACGAGGAGGCTGCACATATATGCCAAACAACAGTATCGCCATGATTACCAAACAGATGGCCAACGAGGAGCTGCTGCCACAGGTGGTGAGCCTCTTGCAGGAAGGACACACGGTGACACTACCACTGAAAGGCTACAGCATGCGGCCGTTTCTCGAAGACGGTCGCGACAAGGCACTCTTAGCCTTGCCAGACAGCATTGCCGTAGGCGATGCCGTGCTGGCAGAGATTGCCAAGGGGCACTACGTGCTGCACCGCATCATCAGCATCAACGGCGACAAGGTGACACTGCGCGGCGACGGCAACCTGACAAACGAGTACTGCCTGACAGGCGATGTAAAGGCAAAGGCCATTGCCTTCTACCGAAAGGGAAGGGACAAGGCCGACAGCACCGACGGCAGGAAGTGGAAGACTTACTCATGGATTTGGCTCAGGCTATTCCCCATACGCCGATACCTGCTGGCTTTCTACCGGCGCATCTGGCTGAAACTATTCAAACCAATATAACTATACAACATGAAAATCAAGAAAGGATTCAAACTCCGCAACGTATGCGGCGAGAAAATCATCATCGGCGAAGGCATCGAGAACATCGACTTCTCGAAGATAATCAGCATGAACGAGTCGTCGGCATACCTCTGGGAGAACATCAAGGACCAGGAGTTCACCGCAGAGACCATGGCCAAGTTGCTAACCGACGAATATGAGGTTGACTACGACACGGCACTCGCCGACGCCAAAACCCTTGCCAAGCAATGGAAAGACGCAGGAATAATTAACGACTAAAAAGACTAACGACATGATCAATGATTTCAATTTCTACGCCCCTACGCGCATAGTGTTCGGGCGACAGTCGGAAGACCAGCTTCCACAGCTTATAAAATCCTACGGCGGAACAAAGGTGCTGGTGCACTACGGCGGCGGAAGCGCACGCCGGTCGGGACTGCTCGACAAGGTGTTCGGCATGCTCACCGCCAACGGCATCGCATTTGTTGAGCTGGGCGGAGTGGTTCCCAACCCCCTGCTCTCAAAGGTACGCGACGGCATTGAGCTGTGCCGCCGCGAAAAGGTTGACTTCATACTTGCCGTGGGAGGAGGAAGCGTGATAGACTCTGCAAAGGCCATCGGCTACGGCACTGCCTACGACGGCGACGTCTGGGACTTCTGGGACAGCAAGGCTGTGCCCGCCAAGTGCCTGCCCATCGGGGTGATGCTTACCATACCTGCTGCAGGCAGCGAGATGTCGAGCAGCACCGTCATCACCAATGACGACGGTTTACTTAAACGGGGCTTCAATAGCGACCTGTGCCGCTGCAAGTTCTGCATCATGAACCCGGAGCGCACCTTTACCTTGCCCCCTTACCAGACGGCTGCCGGCGCCACCGACATCATGATGCACACCATGGAGCGCTACTTCTCAAAGTACGAAGACATGACGCTCACCGACGCCATTGCCGAGGCCCTGCTGCGCACGGTGAAAGACTGCGTCGTGGAGGTGCTGCGCAATCCCGACGACTACCGCAACCGCGCACAGATAATGTGGGCAGGAAGCCTCGCCCACAACGACCTTACCGAATGTGGAATGGAGAAGGACTTCGCCACCCACCGCCTGGAACATGAGCTGAGCGCACTCTTCGGCGTCACCCACGGCGCCGGACTGGCTGCCATGTGGGGCTCATGGGCGCGGTATGTCCTTGACAGACACGTGAGCCGCTTTGTGCAATTTGCCGTCAACGTGATGGGCGTGACCAACGACTTTGCACACCCGCGCGAAACAGCCATCCGCGGCATTGAGGCCATGGAGCAGTTCTACCGCCAGATAGGCATGCCTACAAGCATCACTGAACTGATAGGCCGCGAGGTGACCGAGGAGGAGATTGCCGAGATGGCAAAAAAGTGCTGCCGGCGAGGCACTATCACCATCGGTGCCATGGAAGTGCTGGGTGAGCCGGACATGGTGGCCATCTACCGCATGGCAAAGTAGCACGGCTGCATAAGAGAAAGACGGAAATCATCATTAATTAGTGCATAAAAACATAATATTTACTAAAAACTTCGGTAGTTAGGAAAAAGGTTATTACCTTTGCAGCGTCCAATCAGGGAGCGCGGGCGTCCTCGCCCGCCATATATGCGGGCGGGGTCGCCCGCGCTCCCTGATGCAAAGCGGTGAAATAACCCGTTAGTTATATAGAAGTACGAAATCCTACAATATTATTCAAACTTATAATAATACACAACTATGTCAAACAACAAAGAGAGACTCTTCACCGAGTTTACCGCGCCCACTACCCAGGAATGGTTAGACAAGATACAGGTAGACTTGAAGGGCGCCGACTTCCAGAAGCGCCTTGTGTGGAGGACAAACGAAGGTTTTAACGTGCAGCCTTTCTATCGCCGCGAAGACTTGAAGGACCTGAAGACCCCCGACTCCTTGCCGGGCGAATTCCCGTTCGTACGCGGCAACAAGAAAGACTCTAATGAATGGTATGTACGCCAGAACATCGCCGTGACCGATCCGGCAGAGGCCAACAAGAAGGCCCTCGACATCCTGAACAAGGGTGTTGACAGCATTGGCTTCAAACTGGGACATGCGGAACTCAGCGCCGAGTTCATCGAGACGCTGCTCAAGGACATCCGCCTCGACATCGTAGAGGTGAGCTACAGGGCATGCCTGCGCCACGCACTACAGCTGGCCGACCTTCTCGTGGCCTACTTTGAGAAGATGGGCTACGACAAGGAGAAGATTGTTGGTGGTGTAGGCTTCGACCCCATCGAGCGCATGCTCATGAAGGGCAAGGATTCCACTTTCCTGCTTCCCGACATGCCAAAGCTCGTAGACAAGCTGAAGGACTATCCCAACCTGCGCTGCGTAATGGTGCACAGCGACCTGCTGAACAACAGCGGTGCCTATATAGTCCAGGAAATGGGCTATGCCCTGGCCTGGGGTAACGAGTACCTGCAGCAGATGGTGGATGCCGGTGTCGATGTAGACCTGGCAGCCAAGAAAATCAAGTTCTACATGGGCATCTCCGAAAACTACTTCATGGAGATTGCCAAGTTCCGCGCCTGCCGTCTGCTTTGGGCCCAGATTGTCAAGCAGTATGAGCCTAAGTGCGACTGCGCCTGCAAGATGGTCATCAACGCCTCCACGTCGACCTATAATCAGACAGTGTTCGACTCTTACGTCAACCTGCTCCGCTCGCAGACCGAGGCTATGAGTGCTGCCCTCGGCGGCGTACACTCTATGGTGGTGACACCGTTCGACGCGCCTTATGAGAAACCCACCGAGTTCAGTGAGCGCATAGCCCGCAACCAGCAGTTGCTGATTAAGGAGGAGGCTCATTTCGACCGCATCGTCGACGCCTCAGCCGGAAGCTACTACATAGAGCACCTCACCGACGCCCTGGCACAGGAAGCATGGAAGCTGTTCCTCAAGGTTGAGGACGAAGGCGGTTTCCTGGCTGCCGTCCAGGCAGGCACCGTACAGGCCGACATCAACGCCACAAACGTCAAGCGCCACGGCGACGCCGCCAAGCGCAAGGAGTTCATCCTTGGCACCAACCAGTTCCCCAACTTCACCGAGAAGAGCGAGGGCAAGGAGCCTTTAGCTGCCGACTGCTGCGCCACACACGCTGGCGATGCCAACGTGCCCGCCCTGCAGATAAGCCGTCTGGCCTCTGACTTCGAGGCCCTGCGCCTCACCACCGAGAAGGCCGCCAAGGTGCCCGTAGCCTTCATGCTCACCATAGGCAACCTCGCCATGCGTCAGGCACGCGCACAGTTCTCCTGCAACTTCCTGGCCTGCGCCGGATACAAGGTCATCGACAACCTCGGCTTCAAGACCGTAGAGGAGGGTGTTGACGCTGCGCTCGAGGCCAAGGCCGACATCGTGGTTATCTGCTCTTCCGACGACGAGTATGCTGAGTATGCCATCCCTGCCTTCAAGTATCTTGACGGCCGGGCCATGTTCGTAGTAGCCGGTGCTCCTGCATGCATGGAAGACCTGAAGGCCGCCGGAATCGAGAACTACATACACGTGAAGTGCAACGTGCTCGAAACTTTGAAAGAATATAATCAAAAACTTGGTATCTAAAGAATAGGAGACTTGAATTATGCGTAAACAGTTTAAAGATATTGACATCTATGCAGGCATCAAGGCTCAAGATGGTGCCAAGTGGATCAAAGACAATGGTATAGTTGAGAACTGGAAGACACCGGAGCACATTGAGGTGCGTCCCGTATATACCAAAGAAGACCTCGAAGGCATGGAGCACCTCGACTTCACGGCTGGCATACCGCCCTACCTCCGTGGACCGTACTCCATGATGTATCCCTTCCGCCCGTGGACCATCCGCCAGTATGCCGGATTCTCCACCGCCGAGGAGTCCAACGCCTTCTATCGCCGCAACCTGGCCTCTGGACAGAAGGGACTCTCTGTAGCCTTCGACCTGCCTACACACCGTGGCTACGACCCCGACAACGCCCGTGTGGTGGGCGACGTGGGCAAGGCCGGCGTAAGCATCTGTAACGAGGAGAACATGAAGGTGCTCTTCTCGGGCATCCCCTTGAACAAGATGTCCGTCTCCATGACCATGAACGGTGCCGTGCTGCCAATCCTGGCCTTCTACATTGTGGCTGGACTGGAGCAGGGCGCACAGCTCGAGGAGATGGCCGGCACCATACAGAACGACATCCTGAAGGAGTTCATGGTGCGCAACACCTATATCTATCCACCGGCATTCTCGATGAAGATCATCGCCGACATCTTCGAGTACACCTCGCAGAACATGCCTAAGTTCAACTCCATCTCCATCTCGGGCTACCACATGCAGGAGGCCGGTGCTACTGCCGACATCGAGCTGGCCTACACCCTGGCCGACGGCATGGACTACCTGCGCACGGGTGTCAACGCCGGCATCGACGTCGATGCCTTCGCTCCCCGTCTCAGCTTCTTCTGGGCCATCGGCATGAACCACTTCATGGAGATTGCCAAGATGCGCGCAGGCCGTCTGCTGTGGGCCAAGATTGTGAAGTCGTTCGGTGCCAAGAACCCCAAGTCGCTGGCCCTGCGTACCCACTCGCAGACCTCTGGCTGGTCGCTCACCGAGCAGGATCCCTTCAACAACGTGGGCCGCACCTGCATCGAGGCAATGGCTGCCGTGCTGGGGCACACCCAGAGCCTGCACACCAACGCCCTCGACGAGGCCATCGCCCTGCCCACAGACTTCTCGGCACGTATCGCCCGTAACACCCAGATCTACATCCAGAACGAGACCAAGGTATGCAAGCAGATCGACCCGTGGGCCGGTTCCTACTATGTGGAGACACTTACCAACGAGCTCGTACACAAGGCATGGGAGCACATACAGGAGATTGAGAAGCTCGGCGGCATGGCCAAGGCCATCGAGACCGGACTGCCCAAGATGCGTATCGAGGAGGCTGCCGCACGCACACAGGCCCGCATAGACTCCGGTGTGCAGACCATCGTAGGCACCAACAAGTACCGCTTAGAGCACGAAGACCCCATCGACATCCTCGAGGTGGACAACACTGCCGTGCGCAAGCAGCAGGAGGAGAGCCTGGCCCAGGTGCGCTCCACACGCGACGAGGCTGCATGCCAGGCAGCACTCAAGGCCATCACCGAGTGCGTCCGCGACTTCAACGAGGGCCGCAAGAGCGAAAACAACCTGCTCGACCTGGCAGTCAAGGCCGCACAGCTGCGCTGTACCCTCGGCGAGATTTCAGATGCCTGCGAAGAAATCGTGGGCCGTTACAAAGCAGTAATCAGAACCATTTCAGGCGTGTATTCATCAGAAAGCAAAAACGACAGCGACTTTGAGTTGGCCAAGAAGCTTACAGACGAGTTCGCACAGAAAGAGGGTCGCCGCCCACGCATCTTCATTGCCAAGATGGGACAGGACGGACACGACCGTGGTGCAAAGGTAGTGGCAACAGGATATGCCGACTGCGGCTTCGACGTAGACATGGGTCCCCTGTTCCAGACTCCAGCAGAGGCTGCACGCGAGGCCGTCGAGAACGATGTCCACGTGGTAGGAGCCAGCTCGCTCGCCGCCGGCCACAAGACGCTCATCCCACAGCTCATCGATGAGCTGAAAAAGCTCGGCCGTGAGGACATCATGGTCATCGCAGGAGGAGTCATTCCCGCACAGGACTACGACTACCTCTACAAGGCTGGCGTTGCCGCCATCTTCGGACCTGGCACCAGCGTTGCCAAAGCCGCCTGCGAGATGATGAAAATCCTGCTCGACGAAGAGTAGCCAAGCAATACGTAATTCTACTCAGTCATACGCAAAAAGGAAAGAAATTATCATAATTACCATAATTATTCTTTGAGATAGCTACTAAGTGCAGCAATAATTATGTAAATTATGGCAATTTCTTTCCCATTAGTCAGTATGACTGAGTAGTTTGTCTTTAGATGTATCCGTAGAGTGGCACTTTACGGAGCTAAAGTGGCACTTTTTTGAAATTAAGTGCCACTTTACGATCGTAAAGTGCCACTCCTCATCAGGCGCATGTTTTCACGCCATTTTTATGAATCAAAAAATCGACACGAAGACAACTTATCTGTGCCTTCTCGTACGCACGAGCGAGGGGATGTGTCAGCGGGGCGGGCGAGGTCGCCCGCGTTCCTATGTGCTATCTCGTAGCGCGCTGATGTCCTGGAACGCGGGCGCCCTCGCCCGCCACTCCGCGAGCAGCCTAATGTCCCAGAGGGGATGTTAACGACAACCTAAACAACCAAGACAACTTATCTTTGCCATCTTGTACGCACGAGCGAGGGGATGTGTCAGCGAGGCGGGCGAGGTCGCCCGCGTTCCTATGTGCTATCTCGTACGCGCGCTGATGTCCTGGAACGCGGGCGCCCTCGCCCGCCA